>JBAXAR010000014.1:0-28027 GCA_037142475.1 Actinomycetes bacterium | reverse complement strand
GTAGAGCTCGACGTACCCCAACGCTCGCTTGGCAGTGACACCCTGTTCTTCGAGTTTTGCCGACAAGGTTGCCCGGCGGCCGCGAAGCGGCAGGAACCCCATGACTCGCTCGAAAGCATCGATCCCCGTGGTGGCTCGCTTTAACTGACGTTGAACACGTCCTCGGCCGGGGAAGGACCAAGCGGGAACGGAGATCGGTTGACCCTGATCGTCGTAGAGAGGCCTCGCAGTGAACCATTCTTGGACCAGTTCGACAAGTCGCCCGTAGCGAAGTGGGTTTCTGACTCCTGAAGCGACCTGATAGACAGCGACCTCGTCATCTTCGGGTCCGTGGGCTGCGACGGCGATCACATCGGCGACAACCATGTCCACGGGAATGACGTCAACGATCCCCTCGGGGACGCCCGGGAATTCCTTGAGGAGCCCACGGGCGTAGGAGATGATGATCGGTTCTGCCATACGGAAGCCCCGGATCCAGCCCGGTACGGGCTCGGACACGGCAGATTCAATGATCGAAGGCCTGACAATGGAGATCGGAAGGGGTGTGGCGCTCTTGGGTCCATGTGCCTCAACGAGCGCCCGTTCCCCGAGCGCCTTGGTGTAGGGGTAGGCGTCAGGCCAGCCGAGTGCTTGCGAACGCGTGGTTCCGGCGAGCACAAGTTGCTCGCGGACCCACTCATCCCTCAGTTTCTCGGACCGAATGGCGATAACGTGGCTACCTGCTGACCCCAGCTCGCGTCGGGCGCGAACAGTGAACTCCTCTTGACGGGGGCTGCGCCGCGACTCTGACTCAAGGTCAGCGCGAAGCCGGCGAGCTGCAGATACTTCGAGGCGCCAGTCGACTTCGACGTCGAATCGGTGGTCTCCAAGGAGATGCTCGCGAGCCTCTCCCTGGAAAGTGCTGGCGACGTAACAGGTGGAAATTGCGATCAGGTGCTGCGGTCCAGCTCGGCCTTCGAGGTTGGCCCGTGCTCGGGCGACGGACATTGCGTCGGCAACTCGGCTGGGGCCGAGGAGATTGATTTCGATCGCTTGGTCCAAGGGGGAATCGAAGGAGACTGCGGCGGCTGAGTGAATCATCAGATCGCAGGTGGCGAGCTCGTCGAGTCCTGCATCATCAAGTCCGAGCAGGTCACTTGTTACATCGCCGGCGATAGCGGAGAGCCGCGTGGTGATGTTCTCATCGAATGCCTCTCCGAGTTCGGAGCGGAGGCGGTCAAAGCAATCGTTTCGGATGATCTCCTTCATCGCTCGATCCATCGCCGTCGATCGACGACCGGGTCTGACGAGGAGCACGACCGACGAGTCGGGAATGCAGCGCAAGAGGCGTTCGACGAGAGCCGTGCCCAGGAAGCCAGTCCCCCCAGTTACAAAGAATCGTTTCCCGCGGAGGGTCTCGGCCACGCCCATCGACAAGGTTCTAGCACCCCGGCTCAAGGTTGTCTACCATCTGGTAGGTGAGCGCTGACACGGCAAATCGAATTCTCGATGAGGCGCTCGAATCTTTCGGGAATCGCGGCTACGACGCCACCTCCCTTGATGCGCTGGCGGGGCAACTACAGATCTCGAAGCAGACGATCCTCTACTGGTTTCCTTCGAAAGAAGCATTGATGGCGGCGGTGGTTGACCGGAGTGCCACGGAGTTGATCTCGGCGGTCGAAGCGTCGCTCGAACGGGCCGGGGAGGGTTGGGTTCGGGTAGAGGCCATCGTTCGCTCTGTCTTCAGGCTGGCATCTCGTCGACCCGCTCTTCTGGGCTTACTCCGAGAAGTAGCGCGCCTAGGTCCCCCTCAAGCGACTCGAATGACCGAAGCGCTTGACCCGATGGTTCAGCGCGCCACGGTGTTCCTCGAAGCCGAGATGGATGCGGGCCGGATGCGTCGCAGCGATCCTCGATTGCTCCTCTTGGCGATGTACTCAACGGTGATCGGGATGGTGACTGAAGTTGAGGTACTCCGAGCTCTCGGTGAGGTGCCCTCAGCTCGATCCTTGGTCCGTCGCCGGAGAGATGTCCTCGAACTACTCCGCTCAGCCCTCATCACCGAGGCCGGCGAGGCGGGCCTTCCAGCCTGAGGGATTCTTCGGAGGTTCAGGTGTGGTCGGCTTCTTCGGGGCGGGGCGCTTCGGCGTATAGCGGCCCGACTCGATCGCTTTGGTGGCGGGTGTCTTTGACTTTGATCGAGAAGTGCTCCTGGCCGATGCTGACCGTGTTCCCGTGGATGTTGGGGTAGAAGGTGGCCTTCCCTCTTTCCGAGCCTTTCGGTTCTCCGCGGCGACCAAAGCGACGGTCCGGGAGTCTGTGGTCCCGAACTTCTGGATTCGGCGCGCCCTGAGGAAAACCCAGCCACCGAAAAAGAGGAAGGGGGCCCCGATGAGGATCTGGTGTGACGGTGGCTCATTAGCGAACGCCACGCCGAGGAACATCGAAAAGAAGGCAAGGGGTACTCGCCGACGGAAGTGCACCGCAGCGACAACGGCGAGAATAATCAGAACCTCAGCGAGGAGCCATGCGGAGAACACCTGCGGCGAGTAGGTGGCAGTGGTTTCGCAAATCCCCTTGTGAAGGACGTACCCGTCAGAACAGGCCCCTTTGACGGCCTTCTTGGTGAGCGTGACCGTGTGGTCACTGAATATGAACGGCAGATTGAGGCCAAGGGCAAACAGGGCGCCGACGACCGATGCGGCCCAGCCGAGTTTGACTTCGTTGGGTTCGATGGTCTTCATGGCTGCGGCACGCTCATCGACCGGAATGATCGTTATTTCAGGGCGTTCGGCCGAGGAGCTCCGAGGCTTTCCTTTGGCCGGCTTCAGGAACCGACTCATGATCGAGTTCTTGGGGGTGCTCGTTGGGTCTTCAGAGACTTCGGGAGTATCGCTCACGGACCACAGGCTACCGGAGTGGCCGGGCATCTTCGTTGGCCGGCGGAGAGGGTATTGTTGTCCATCCCCGGCCTGTGCTGTCTTGGCCTTGGGGCGCTTAGCTCAGCTGGTTAGAGCGCTGCCTTCACACGGCAGAGGTCGTGGGTTCGAGTCCCGCAGCGCCCACCAATTTGTGCTTGGTCCGCATTGTGACCCCCCGTGCACTGTCGTTGCTTGTCTCTCAACCCAGACGGCGAGGGGATCGATGATCGGACTCGGCCCCACCGCTTCACTCGGTGTCTTCAGCTTCGTCGATGAGGTTCCAGGCGCCCCTCACTTCGGAAATTGAGAGTGACGCAAAGTCGAAGAAATCCATGCCGATGTGGGTGTCGACCGAGCATCGCCTGCCAAGCCGGAAAGCGAGAGCCACTCTCTCAACAGCCCTGGGGTCGCGAAGAGGGTGGTTGGTGTGCACTCCTGAGACGAGGCTCGGCAGTTGGCCTCCGTGAAAGATGCTCAGAAAACCAAGGAACGAAAGCCCCGCCCCCTTGAAGTTCGTCGACATCGAACGAAAGGCCGCTACCTCGAGTTCGCCGAGATCGTCGGTGTCGTAGCCACAAAGGACGTGCATCCAATCGTGGGTCCACGACACCTCGGAGAGAGATCCAACGCGTCCCGGGTACACGAAGCCCCGCTGGTCGTAGAACTCCACGAGCTCACGCCCGAGGGTTCCAAGCGGGAGATATGCGAGTGCGTCGAAGCGGGCAGTGAGGACAGGGTCATCGTCGAGGGTCCACACGGTCCCTCGAGGTCCGTATCGATTGATCATCGCTTCGAGGTGCTCGGACCTTGTCGCCACATCTCCGACAAAATTGTTTCGGTAGAAATCGTCCTGCGCCTCACTGAGGGAACCAAGGGCGATCTTGCGAGTCATCGCAAGAGCCTCGGGCTGGACTCCAAGGTCGAACGCCCACTGATCGATTGATGAGGAAAGTGAAGCGGGAATCGGATCGACGAGCATCTCGATCGCCAGCATCAATTCGATGAGTTCAGATCGACCCTCACTTGTGGTGATGCCTCGTTGGACCTCGGAGACCTTGGCAGGAGCGAGGGAATCGAAATCATGGTCAAAGCCCAAGAGGATGTTGAAGACAGTGTGAAGGAATGAGGGCTGGGCGGGATCGCTCCATCCGTCAGGTCGGCAGGCTGCGACCACGGCGCCAGCGAGGAGCGGTGCGTGCTCTGGTAACGCGTGTTTGAACAGCACTCTTGAATAATCCCACACCTCGTGTATCTCTCATGAGTGATCAATCCTTCGGCGTGGACCAGGTGGTCGGTCCGGTGCGGCGAGAGAGAGCCACCTCAGTCTCTGCCAGTAGGGCGTCGTATGCTGGGTCCACGATGCACTGCTCATCACGGTGGTGAGGTCGGCGACAAGCATCGAACACACCGAACTGAGGAACGATGAAGGCTGCGGTCTACTACGAGACTGGGGGACCTGAGGTCTTCCGCTATGAGGATGTTGCAGATCCAGAGCCAGGGCTCTTCGAGGTTCTGATCCGCGTGGATGCCGTAAGTGTCGAGGGTGGCGACACGCTGAATCGACTTGGTGGAGAGATGACCGCGACCCCCCACATCGTGGGCTACCAATGTGCAGGGACGGTGGTTGGCCTCGGAGATGGGGTGACGAAATTTGCCGTGGGGCAACGAGTCGTCTGCACCGGGACTGATGGATCACACGCCGAGCTCCGGGTGGCCGGAGAGTCATTTTGTTGGGCGATTCCAGACTCAATGACGACCGAGGTGGCAGCCTGCATTCCGGTGGCTTTCGGCACGGCTCACGATTGCCTCTTCGAGTTCGGGCGCCTGCAGGAGGGCGAGACGGTCCTAATTCAAGCGGGTGCGAGTGGGGTGGGAATTGCTGCGATCCAGATGGCCAAGAAGGCTGGTGCCATCGTCGTCGCTACTGCCTCCAGCGATGAGCGCCTCGAACGCCTCAAGGCCTATGGACTCGATCACGGCATCAACTACACGTCGACTGAGTTCCCCGATGAGGTCCGCCGGTTGACCGAAGGCCGTGGGGCTGACGTCATCGTCGACTCGGTCGGTGGCTCCACACTCCAAAAGAGCCTTGCAAGCCTGGCATATCGAGGGCGCTGCTTGACGTTTGGCGATGCCGGTCGCGAAGCTGGCGGGACCGTGGATATCTCGATGATGCGGGGAAATAATCAGTCGCTGATCGGGTACTTCCTTGGGGCCGAACTGTTCTTGGCTCCTCGGGCGCACGCCATGATCGCCGGGATTATCGAGTCGGTTGCTGGAGGAGATCTCGAAGTGGTCATTGACCGCCGTTTTCCTCTGTCAGAGGCAGGTGATGCCCACCGCTATATCGAAAGCCGGCAGGCCTTCGGCAGAGTCGTTCTGGTTCCCTGACGGGAGGGTTTCTGCGAGTGGTCCGATTGCTATAGCAAGATAGGCACGAAGGACGCTCTCGATGATGGCGAGGCCGTCAGGGCTCTCAAAGGAGGTTTGGATTCGTGGGACACGTCGAGAATGCGGCGCTTATTGATTCTTTCTGGAAAGCGCTCTACGAAAGGGATTTCGACCGAATCGCTGGCTTCTTTTCCCCAACCGCCACGTACACCGATATCGGCACTCCCGTTGATGATCTTGCGGTCGGCCCAGCACAAATCGTTGACCGACTTCGCCTCGGAATTGTCAGCGTTGAGGAGTACAGCCACACCCCCGGCCTCGTGGTCGCTGATGGCGATGTGGTGATCACGGAGCACACAGAGACCTGGCTCTGGAGGACGGGCGAGACCGTCACGCTGCCGTTCGTCTCGGTTCACGTGATCGAGGGTGGCAAGATCGCTCGTTGGACTGACTATTGGGACCTTCAAACGCTCTTGGGATCTGCTCCGGCGTGGTGGGTCGAAGAAATCGCTGCCGGCTACGTCTGAGGAGCTGCCGTCTTGAGTCCTGGGGTGAACCAAGGACGGAGCACCCGCCCTGATCGGTACGCTCAAGGGATCGTGCCTCTTCTCGGAATCTCCCAGATCGTGAATCAGTGATGATCGCTTCGTCGTCGGCAACCGTGGCGCAGGGATCGATGCTGGTTGCTCTGCTCCTGGCTCTGGCCGCTGGTCTTGTTTCGTTCCTTTCGCCATGCGTCCTTCCCTTACTCCCCGGGTATCTCTCGTTTCTTGGGGGGTCGGCAGGAGCACAGGCCGCCACCGAGGGTTCCAACCGCCGTATCGGGCGCACAGTGCTCGGCGCCTTCGCTTTCGTCGGAGGGTTCACGCTGGTCTTCGTGTCCTACGGGGCGCTGTTCGGCGGTCTTGGTGCCGCCCTCCACGCCCATCAGCGCGTGCTCAGTGTGATCTTCGGCTCCATGACCATCGTGCTTGGACTCTTCTTTGCCGGTTTGCTCCCCGGAGCGAACCTTCTCAATCGAGAGGTCCGGGTTCATTGGCTTCCTCGGGCAACGATCCTGGGAGCAGGACTCCTTGGCATCTTGTTTAGTCTCGGCTGGACTCCCTGCATCGGCCCGACCCTGGGGGCAATTTTGGGCTTGGCAGCCTCCAGTACTGGCACCTCGGCCCTGCGTGGATCCCTGCTCGCCGTCGCCTACTGCGTTGGTCTCGGGATTCCCTTCGTTCTGGCTGCACTGGCGACCGAGAAGGTCAGTGTGATCTCGGCGGCGGTTCGGCGCCATGCCAGCATCCTGATGCGGGTCGGAGGCATCGCTTTGGTCGCCGTGGGGATTTTGGAGGTCACCGGGCTCTGGGGAAGCCTTCTCGTGGGCATCCAAGATCAGATTGGGTCCTTTAGTCCGTCGCTTTGAAACGTCAGGTGCAAGCGATCGCCACGTCAGCAAGAGTGACTGCGGTGGCCTCAGGGCGTATCAACTGCCGAGTCAAGACAATGGACTGAGTCTCGCCAGCTTTGAGGGTGATCTCGCGCCGAATGGGAAATGCCAATGGCGTCGATGGCCTCTCGACGCCCACGAGGCATGCCACGGTGGCCGTCGAAGCCGAACGAGAGGTCACCTCGGCCGAAATGAGGACGGACGATGGACCAGTAGCCCTCACGCCAACGACCTTGGTTGTCACTGGAGTGGCCCCGGCCCTGTGGATGGCGTGGGTCACCAGGTTGACAACCAAGAAACTGAACCCTGTGACGACGACAACGACGACCAATCCGGCGATGATTTTGAAGAGGCGGTTCGGTGAGTTGGTCATTTCGTCACGCTACCGTCCGGCCCTCAGGCCGGAATCGTCTCGGAGGACATCAGGTGGACGGCGTCCAAAGGGGCTTCGACGCGTCGAAGGTTGTCGGAGTGCCCCAGCGGTTCGAGAAGGTGACCTCGTTGACGGGCTGGCGGGCGGCGACGCCCCAGGTTCCAGTCGGGTAACCAAGAGAGACACAGCCCGCCATGTGCCATCCTTCGTCAGTTGGGACACCCAAGATTTCGAGAACTTCGGCGCCGTGCAGGGCGAGCACCATCGTGAGGCACGATCCCACACCATGGGCGCGTGCGGCCAGCATCGCGCTCCAGACGGCGGGGTAGATAGAGCCGCCACTCGTATCGTTTTGGCTGAAGGGAAAGAGGTAGAGGGGAACCTCTTCGAAGTGGTCGGCTAACCACTGTGCGGACGACTGCACCTTGAGAAATTGAATCGAGTCAGGGGCCTCTGGATCAGCGGCGGCGGCGTCGAGCTGGGGCTTGTAGACATGGTCCCAGAGAAGGACCATCGCTTCTCGGTAGAACGGCGCAAGCGCTGATTTGGTCGATGCGTCGTCAACCAAGAGGAATCGCCAGTTTTGTTGGTTACCGCCGCTTGGAGCCCGGATCGCTGCGTCCATGATGGATGCTTGAACCTCGGTGGGGATCGGCTCACTCGTCACTCGGCGCATCGCCCGGGTGGTGTAAAGGGCTTCAAAGATGTCCACGGCATTTCTCCTTCACTTTTGGCCATCAAAGTCTCGATGACACTCAGGTGATCAAGACCAACTCCTGATGTTCCATGGGTCGTTCCATCATCGGCGCTCTGAGGGACGCCATGCGGTGACACTAGGCGCAAGTGGCCGAAGCCGCCGAGTCTCAACCACTGCGGAGCGAGCCCACGTGCGAGTCCGGAAAACGAGGCGGAATGTCGTAGCCTCTCTGACGAGAACACCACAGGGGGAAACATGGCATTTCGGATGGAACCGGTACTCGACGAAGCCGACTGGCAGATCCAACTTGAAGTCCACGACGATGGCGTCGGCGTTCTCACCCTGTGTCACCCCGAGAAACTCAACGCGTGGAGCTGGGAGGCGACCCGCCAACTTGGCGTACGGGCCGACCAAATCCGCTTTGACGATCGAATTCGCGCCGTGGTCCTCCAGGCCGATGGCCGAGCATTTTGCGCTGGGATCGATCTCGGCATGCCGGAAGATCGGATCACCGGTCGGTCACCGGCCGAAAAGGTACGTAACTACTACGAGGGGATTCGGTGGGTCCACGAGCGGTTCCGGGTGTTCTCTGAACTTCCCCAGCCGGTGATCGCAGCTGTTCATGGCTACTGCCTCGGCTTCGGTTTCGAATTGGCGTTGATGGCCGATATTCGAATCTGTGCCGACAACGCGATCTTCGCTCTCCCCGAGGCACAGGTTGGTGTTTCGATTGATGCTGGTGGGGACTTACGCCTCGCCCACGAGATCGGGACTGGGTGGGCGAAGATGCTCGCTCTGACTGGTCGCCGAATCGACGCCCACACTGCCGAGCGTTTGGGGATCTTCCAGCAGGTCACCTCGATCGATGACCTGCGGTCGACGGCGATGGACCTCGCTCGAGAGATCGCTCAGAACGCACCACTCGCCGTCCAATCCATCAAGCGGACGATCGACAACTTCGCGTATCGAGGCCTCGCTGACTCGCTGAAATTTGAGGCCCTCTCTGCCTCAGTGGAGTTCGTGAGTGATGACATGCCCGCTGGGTACGCCGCCAAGGCGGCCAAGGCCCCCGTTCGATTCGAAGGGAAGTAGCCATGAGTCTCCCAATGCCACCAGCGCTTGGCACTTCAATGCTGGCTCCGGACGCGCTCGCTGGTCAGGTTGCTGTCGTGACCGGAGGGGGTACGGGACTCGGACGGGCGATCGCTGTCGAATTGGCTCGCGCTGGAGCCTCGATCGGGATCGTGTCGAGAGACGAAGCGCACCGGCGTCGAGGGGTCGAAGCAGTCGAGGAGGTGGGTGGCAAAGCGGCGCACGCCGCGTGTGATGTCCGAGAGGCGGATCAGGTTGAAGCTGCCTTTGATCAGATTGAAAGTGACCTGGGCGGATTAGGGATTCTGATCAATAACGCTGCAGCGAACTTCCCAGTCCTGGCTTCTTCGATGAGTCCGAATGCATGGAGGGCCGTGAGTCGCATTGTGGTCGACGGCACGTTTCTGTGCAGCCAGCAATTGCATCGGAGAGCGGTTCGCGACGGACGGCCAGGCTCCATCGTCAATATCGTGGCGACGCAGGCCTTCACTGGAGGCCCAGGTATGGCGCATGCAGCGGCTGGGAAGGCTGCGGTCGCCAATATGACCAAATCTCTGGCGGTCGAATGGGCGCCTGACGGCGTTCGGATCAATGCCATCGCTCCAGGCTTGTTTCCCCATGAGGAGATGCGAGCGGATCTCCAGGCGCTTCGGACCGAGGGTGCGGACGTCGATGCAAGGCGTTCGCCCGCAGGACGGCTGGGGGAGCGACGAGAGATCGGATGGGCGGCGGCATGGCTCGTTTCGCCGTTCGCCTCGTTCATCACCGGACACACCCTGGTGGTCGACGGTGGCAACTGGTTGCGTCGTGATTTCGTCATGCCGCCGTTCACGCCAATCGCCGAGCAGCTCGATGCTGCACTGCGAAAGGAGTAACGACTGATCCCGGGACTGGTTCCGGCTTGTTCCCTTTGTCCCTACCATGGACAAATGCACTCCACGGAAGCCGGCCGCTGATGTCGATGGGACATGGGATGGGTCGGGCGCCCGCTGGCGGTAGGTCGGGGATGCAATCGATGCGCAAGGATCGGTCGGTTTTGGCGCACAAGGTCAAGCCAGGCACGGCGCGGCGGATGCTCGGCTTTGCCCGGCCGTATCACCGAATCCTGACCGTCTTCATGGTGGCGGTGGTCCTCGATGCGGTCGTGAGTGCTGTCAACCCGCTCATTCTCCGATCGATCATCGACAAAGGGATCATCGGGAAGGACCAACAGCTTGTCGTGCAGCTTGCCCTCCTCGCCGCCCTTCTCGCCGTGGCCGACGCTGGCCTTTCGCTCATGGAGCGCCGCATCTCTGCGTCAATTGGTGAAGGTCTGATCTACGACATGCGCGCCAAAGTCTTTCGCCATGTGCAGTCGATGCCGATTGCGTTCTTCTCGCGCACCCAGACTGGCGCTCTGATCTCCCGGCTCAACAGTGACGTCGTGGGAGCTCAGCAGGCCTTCACCGATCTCTTGTCGAATGTGGTCGGCAATCTCGTCTTGGTGGTGATCGTCCTGATTGCCATGTTTGCGCTCTCGTGGCAGATCACGCTTGTGGCACTGATTCTCTTGCCGTTGTTCCTCATCCCTGCTCGGCGTGTCGGCCAACGCGTGGGCACCATGATGCGTCAGGGCTTCGAATTGAACGCCGAAATGAACATGCTGATGACCGAACGCTTCAACGTGTCGGGAGCGATGCTCGTCAAGCTCTTCGGTCGTCCCGAGGAAGAGAACCGGGCCTTTGAAGACCGAGCGGGAAGAGTCCGTGATATCGGGATAGCCCAAGCCACTTACTCGAGGATCTTCTTCATTAGCCTGACGCTGACGGCATCGCTTGCAACAGCATTCGCCTATGGCTTCGGCGGTATCGCCGCGATTATCGGGACGCTCCAGGTCGGGACGGTGGTGGCGCTCACCGCCTATCTCGGACGCCTCTACGGCCCTTTGACTCAGCTCTCAACGCTGCAGCTCGACGTTATGACGACGCTCGTTTCTTTCGAGAGGCTCTTTGAGATCCTCGACCTCAAGCCGATGGTTTCGGAGTCCCCCGATGCTCAGCAGATCCAACCAGGCCCCGCCAGGCTTACGTTCGACGATGTTTCCTTCTCGTATCCAACGGCCGAAAAGGTGTCACTCGCATCGCTCGAAGCAGTCGCACACCTTGATACGACGGAGAGTGCCAAGGTGATCGACGGAGTGACCTTCACAGTGGAGCCGGGTTCCATGACGGCACTCGTTGGACCGTCGGGGGCAGGGAAGTCGACCCTCTCGATGTTGGTCTCGCGCCTCTACGACACCGACACCGGCACCGTGGCGATTAACGGTCTGGACGTTCGGGACGCTACGTCTGATTCTCTTCGCGACACGGTTGGCGTGGTCACTCAAGATGCCCACCTCTTCCACGACACGCTCCGGGCGAACCTGACCTACGGGCAACCCGACGCCACTGAGAGCCAGATCAACGACGCACTCGAACACGCCCAAATTGCCGACCTCATAGGTTCGCTGCCACTGGGTCTTGAGACGGTGGTTGGAGAGCGTGGCTATCGGCTCTCCGGGGGCGAGAAGCAACGAGTCGCACTGGCGCGGCTCTTGCTCAAGGCTCCTCGTATCGTCGTGCTTGATGAAGCGACGGCCCATCTTGATGCCGAGTCTGAGGCAGCCGTCCAACGGGCGCTTGCACAGACGCTTCAGGGTCGCACCTCACTCGTTATTGCCCACCGGCTCTCGACGATTCGAGACGCCGATCAGATCCTTGTGATCGACGGGGGGAAGGTGGTCGAGCGGGGTAACCACCATTCGCTGCTGGCCGCCGGGGGCCTCTATTGCGAGTTGTATGACACCCAGTTTGCTGGGCAGGAGTAGCGATTCCTCGCACTGACGATTCCCCGTTGGCGATCCGTGAAGAAAGGCTTCGGACGGAGAGTACGACTAGCGGGAGCAATGCGGTGAGGTGCGCTTGTAGCGCGAGACGATGTACCTGGCCTTTATGGTCTCACCTCTCAATGTGAAGCAGGCCTGTGACATTGCCGCTTGAAAGCGCAGATGATCGGCCGGACTTTGACTGTCGTAAGCGAGGCTCGTGACGGATGTAACCCTGCTCAAGCGTGGTATGACTCCGGCGTAGTTTTCAGCTGCTTCGGCGAATGACGTCGGAGCGATGATGATCCTCCGACGACTCGAAGCGACCGAGAATCCCGTATTGAACGAAGGGCCAAGAATTAAGGTGGCGGACCGGTCGGCGTAGTACGCCCATGGATACCGAGCGGTGGCTTCGATGAGAACCACGACATCTGGGTTCCGGAGGTCTTGATCGACGCTGGCAATTGCTGGACTGATATTTCCTCCGGGGTAGGTGGGATTGCTGGCAACGCGGAGCGCAAGCAGCACGGCAGCGCAGACCAGAAGGGCAGCCACTGAGATGCGCCTTACGGTCTCTCGTCTGCGGGAAGCGAATTGGGCGATCGACGTAATCCCCCCGGCGACCAGCAAGAGCATCGTCGGGATGAGATAGCCGTCCGTCCGGTTCGAGCCGAGAGGAATCTTGTGCAGCATTGAGAGCACTACTGCGGTGGTGAGAATGCCGAGCGGCATCATGTTCCGCCGCCACGACCACGTTGCTCCGATGACGATGGCCCCACAGAGAACCCCGGCGTACAGGACGCCGAGAAGCTGCAGGTCCGGTGCGGTCGGTGTGAATCCTAATTGTAGGTACACCAGGCCGTGGGCTGCGTGGAGAGAACTGTCGAGGAGGGCCACCGGCGACGACAGGTCAATGTAGTGATTACGCCAGAAGGCGGAGAGAGTCGTCGTGACTCCGGATCGGATAATCCCGACGTAAATAAGACCGATGCAGAGTGCTACCGGAAGAGTGGCGAGAGCGAATTGACGGATGTTCGCTCGGTGAGCGACCACGGTACCAACAAGGACGAGGTACACCCCAACGACCACTACAGCACTCGAAAATGAGATGAAAGCACAGAAAACTGAAGCGAGGCCCAGAGTTGCGAAGGTAGTCCAATTCGGACCTCGGCGAACTCGTTCGCCCAACCACAGCAGGACCATGGTCAAAAGAGCATCGAATGCGTAGGGCTTGAGAGCTGTTGCGTAGGTTGTTGACTCATCCGAGATGGTGAAGATGGTTGCAGCGATCAGCGCCACCCATGCGGGGTAGCGATAGAACCGAACAAGGAAAAAGCAACCGACGATGCCTCCGGCGCTGGCCACCAGCGTCGGGAGTTGAGCGAACCACGCTGAGTTCGGTTCGAGGCCGGTCCAAAGGTGTTCGAACAACGTGAAACCCGGCGTCGTGACCAGCATGTGCGTCGTGTTCGAGAACGAATAGAGGTTGGTGAGTGCCACCCATGTGTCATCGGGTGCCAGAGAGCCGTCCGTCAGGCCCGTCGCTCTCACGATCGCACCAACGAGAACGAGACAAAGGAGGATCGAATTCTGATGGCGCTCAGCGAATCCAGGCCCTAACTGGAATTTCGAATGTCCGATATTGTGTTCGGATTGGCCGTCACCTTCGTATCGATTACGAGACGCCCTCTCACTTCGTGCTGCCACCACGGGCCAACCCTAGGTCGCTCTTTCTCGGTCCCCTGTCCTTCGGCCGCCGAAGACGGACCAGTAATGGCCGAACCTCTCGTCGTGTGGGAGCGCTTCGCACACGAACCAGCGGTCCCTCCCCATGTTCCTTCGGTTCGGGGTGGATCAGTTTTTGACAGGGATGGAGAATGATTTGGTCGTCGTGGCCTTCCAGGAATAGGAGTTCTTGCCCTGGAGAAGCACGTCGCGACCTTGGATGCTCAGGGTCGTTTCCTGAGGGTAGAGGGAGCTCTGGGGAATGAACCGAAGGTTCATGTGTCCGTTCTTGACTGCATGCGGGAGTACCGCTTGGAAGTTCAGTACCTGAACATCCCCTGGATTCACGTTCACCGATGTTGGGTCAACGACGAGACCTGATTCGGGAATCCCGCCAGGAACGACTGATCCACGAGGCGTCCAGAGGTACACCCTGCTGGCGTATTCGCCGGGTCGATGAGTATTGGTGTTGTCGGGGCCAAGGGCATAGGACGGACGGGCGTTCTTTGGTGCCCGGTTCCTGATCGTGACCGTGGTCTGGACGTAGGCCTTGCCAGATGAATCGACGGTGACCTGATACGCGACCGCAGTATGGATGTAGTAGTCAACCTTGGCGGCGGTGGCACTCTCGACTGCGAGATGGAAGGTACTTTCCGGATCGACGGCGCTGACCGAACCGCTCGCAGCGAACTCTTCAACAACCTTCTGGAACTTTGGCGTTTGGTCCCAGACAAGGAGATGGCGACCTTGAACGCCTTTCGCGAACGTTTTGACCAATTTTGCAACATCCACGTCGGAACTCTTCAGCTTGTCGACCACAGCCTTAGCGATCGTGGAGAGCTGGTCTTTCCGCTCTTGTTGGGCGTCGGGAGGGAAGGCGGTGTAAAGCCGATTGAGCACCAGGGTTTCGACATTGGCTGAGGTGACTGTTGCGTCGATCCCGGGCACACTCACCGGACCCGTGAGTTCTAGGAGGCTCCGAAGCATGACGACGTCGAGAGCGATCACTCCGTCGACGTGTCCGCCATTGGTGGCTGTTGCATACATCGTTGCCATGTCTGCGGCGGAGAGAGGGAAATCAGCAGTGGCGTTGGTCGATTGCCACAGTTGCGTCGGCTGAAGGGGACCGAACACCTGCTCAGTGCCAGAGGGGAGGGGGAACGGTGCTGGCTGGGCGAGGTACAGGGCACGAACGGCGTCTGGGGAATTGACCGAATACGACCCATTGTCGGCCTGAATGAGCGCCCAAGACAGCACTGCCCCCTGGTCGCGCATCTCCGAGTTGTTCTCCGCTGCCATGAAGTAGGTGCGGGGACCTTCGGCGCCTAAGAACGGGAGGGAGTACTCGAGAGCCTTCCCCCCTTCGCCGAGGAGTCCAGTGATCTTCGTGAGATCCTGATTGAACTTGTTCCGGGCGCTTTGGATCGGGCCGAGGAGCCCGCTCGAGGGCCGCTGCAATGCGCTCAATATGGCCTGCGACGAGGTGACTTGGCTTGAGAGTGCCTGGAGGTCGGGAATCGAGATGTCTGTCGGGTGCGAATTGTTGGTGACCGCCTGAAGATCACGGAGCAAAATCCGACCCTGATTTGAAGTGGTGTGGAGGTCACCGACCAATGAGCGAACACCGTCGACTTGGGTGCCCACAACAGGAAGGAATCCGAGCAACGTCAGGGGAATCGAATTGTTCACCGTTTCCGCGGCGTAGCGAGTTTGGCGGTCCATGATGCCGAGCGAGGTTGCAACCGACGCCCGGCCATCGGAACTCGTGAGTCGCTCTGGGTCGCCGCTCACCATCGATGCTGCCCGTTCAGCGTTCTCTAGATTTCCCCGAGCATGAACCAAGGCACGATACGCAGCTGCCATTGTGAGAAAACCCAACAGGAAGACGGTGAGCCCAGCACCGATGCCGATTCTCCGTTTGATCAATCTTCGATTGACGGTACCGCTGGCGCCCTTGGTCGAACTCCGCCGGCGATGCTTGTGGCGGATCCCATTCTTATGACGCAGACGGTGCTCCCACCCGTGGCGCCACTCATGTAGGAAAGAACTCTTGCGGTGCTGAAATGGGGGCATGCGGAGCTTGGATCGGCCTCAGGCTGCCCTAGGTGCCGGGAGGTGTGGAGTCAGGTGTCTCATCGCCTGCAAATTGGTCGGGCGATTCGAGTTCTTCTGCTGAGGCGTCACTGGCGATCTCGGCAGGGTTTTGTTTCCCTGATCTCCGCAGTGCAAGTCGGCCTCGGCGCTTCAACTCAGAGTCCGCAGTCGAAGGGGGGCCGGAGGCGGTGATGGTGGCTGCCCCATTGGTTCCTCCAGCGCTAGCGCTTGTGTCACCACTGGCGGTGACCCCGTTGGTTCCGCGTGAGGATCCGTACCCGTAGCCATACCCATAGCCGTAGCCATACCCATAGCCGTAGCCATATCGGTAATAGGCGTACGAGTCCGTGGCGGGGGCCCTGTTCAGTACCACGCCGATGATCGAACCACCGACTTGGCGGAGAACGTCGAATGCCCGAGACGTGTCACGCTTTGTCGACACGCCCGCAGCCGCCACGACCAACACTGCATCGGCGCTCCCGGCCAGGACTGCAGCGTCGGAGACAGGCAAGAGGGGCGGGCTGTCGAGGACGATGAGATCAAAACGCTGAGCGAGGGCCTGAATGACCGACGCAGCCCGCCGTCCGGCCAAGAGCTCCGACGGATTCGGAGGGACCGGCCCGGCGGGGAGGAGCTTCAGATGAGGGTTCCCCGGAATGTCGACGAGTACGTCGTCGAGTTCTGCCTCCCCGAGCATGACTGAAGTGAACCCGGTCTCATTACTGACCCCGAAGAATTCGTGAATTCGCGGCTTTCTGAGGTCACAACCAACGAGGACGATCTCTTGGCCCGCCGCAGCCATTGTGTACGCAAGGTTTGCCGACGTCGTGGTCTTGCCGTCGGTGGCGTTGGAGCTGGTGACGAGGAGTGTCTTGATTGGATCGTCGAGTGCCATGAATTGCAAGGACGTCCGAAGGCTCCGGAAGGCTTCAGCCGCCGGGCCTTTGGGCTGCTCTGCGCTGATCAACAGCGGGACGCGACGATCTGACCACTCCGGAATCATGGGGATGAGGCCGATCGAGGGAATGCCCCCCGCTACGCGCTCGAGATCAGCTCGGGTGCGGATTTTGTCGTCCAGGGTTTCACGAAGGAGTGCGAGGGCTGCTCCGACCGCGAGCCCGACGACAAACGCCAGCATCACGTCAGAAGATGGCTTTGGACTGATCGGCTTCGTCGGAGGTCCGGCAATCTGAACAACGGTCGCAACCGAAGAACCTGGCACCGTCTGGAGGGCATAGAGCTGGGACTGAGCCGTTGAGCGCTGGGTCTGAGCCCCGCCGAGTTGGTTCGTGATCGTTGTGGCTTGTGGCGATCCCTTCGCCGCAGTTCCGAGCGCTGCCACGTACTGGTCAATTTGCCGGTTGAGTGAGTCGATGCGGGATTGCAAGTCCTGCTGTTGCTGGAGACTTGCGGAATCGGCGATTGAGTTCCCCGACTTGATGAACCCGAGCATGTAAGCGTTGGCAATCCTGGCTGCAGTCTGAGGGTCCGTTCCTTTCGCCGTCACCGTGGCAATGCTCGTTGCTGCCGTGGCTTCAACCGAAATCGGTGGTGCAGGGAACCCGAGAATTTGGCTAGCTGCCCGCCGTGTGGTGTTGGACTGCATAAGCACGATGTCAGTACCCAAACCTCGACCCATCGTGGCGGCACGATCAAGGAACTGGATCTGGCCCTGCGAAACGTAGGTCGGGCTCTGGATCATGTCGTAGCCGTACATCAGGACGACCGCGGTGATCGTCGTCAGGATGATGGTCCACTTGCGGCGCCAGAGAACCCCGAGAAGCTCTGCGGGGCTTGCAGACTGAGAAGTTGTCGATGCCACCCGAGCAGACTAGACCAATCCAACCGCCGGCTAGGGTCGCGGTTTTGTCTGTGTGGGCCGTACGGCTTGCCGGAACCGGCAACGAATCGATTTTGATGTGGTGGCTTTCACAACGTTGCGCCGAAATGGCCACCTGAGGGGCCGACGGGGTCTCTCGTTCACTCCGCAGCGCGAGGGGCTGCGCGGAGCGTCGCTGGAGCGGCAGCGCTCTTATCGGATTGCCCTCGACAGTTTCGTGAGAGAAGGCGAGGCGCCGGAGCCACGTTCCAAGCTGAAGACCTGCGTAGTCGAGAAGACAAGGTGACGACATGGAGTTGTAGGGGTCGGGTGCGCCGAGCAATTCGTGTTCCTTGTGACACAATGACCCCATGGCGAACCCTCTTCCAGAGGATCTCTTCGCACCAGATGACCAGCCACGACGTCGAGGTGCGACCTCGTGGGCCCTGGTGATCGTGGCGACGGGGGTCGGGCTTGGCATCTCACTGCTGACGGGCACCCACATCGCCCTAGCGGGGATCATGATTCCCATCGTCATCGCTGCAGCGTGGTCGTCCCCGAGCACGCTGCTCTTGATCTTGCTGGTCTGGTCTGCCGAGCTCGGTATGATTCGCCGCCTGACTCCGGGCGGCGGCAATATCGCCTTCTCGGGTGATCCGGTGCTTATCATCGCTCCGCTCATGGTCATCTGTTTGGTGATGGTGGCGTCTGGAAACGGGGCCTTCAGGAATCGGAGCCCCTTGGCGAGCACCGTTCTGGCGTTCAATGGGCTTGCCGCTCTCGAGGTCCTCAATCCGGCACAAGGGAGTTTCCTCACCGGTATCGGCGGCCTCCTCTTCATGTTGGTGCCGACATTGGCGTTCTGGGTTGGACGATCGATGGTTGACGATGATCTGGCGTTCCAAATCGTTTGGACCGTGGCGGTTTTGGGGTTGCTCGCAGCTCTCTATGGCCTCTTCCAGCAGTTTGTTGGATTCCCGTCATGGGACAAACACTGGATCGAGACCAGGGGCTACGGGGCGCTCAATATTGGCAACCGCGCCTACCGGGCCTTCGGCACCATGTCGTCTGGCCAGGACTACGCAGGCTTCCTCGGCTTGAGTTTGGTGGCGTGGGTATGTCTCCTTTTCTCCAAGAAGACCAGAGTTATTCTTCCCCTCCACGTCGCCGCCATTGTCACCATTGGTGTTGCCATTTTCTTTGAGTCTGAGCGATCCATCGTTTTTCTCGCCATGATGGCGCTGGGTGCCGTCGTGGCTGCATCGCGTGGGGCGAAGCCGGCTTCGGTCGCCTTCGGAGCGGTGCTTGGGGTGATCCTCCTGGTCGCCACGGCTGGGGCCTTTGGGGGTGACCAAGGTCCAGCGCAGTCCTCGCACGGCTTGCTCGCTCAGCACCAGGTCTCTGGCCTCGCAAGCCCAACGGGGGCTGACTCGTCGCTCCAGGGGCACTTCTACCAAACGAAGCACGGCGTCTTGGCCGGCTTTACGCACCCGCTAGGTCACGGAGTCGGTTCCGTAACACTTGCAGCCAGTCGATTCAATGCCGACACGAATTACAACACCAGTTCGGAATATGACCCAGGAAACCTAGGAGAGGCCTTCGGCGTGGCGGGTGTCTTGCTCTATGCACTCCTTCTACTGCTGGTCGCGGGCACGGCCTATCGAGTGGCAGTTCGGCGCCGAGACGCAGTCGGACTCTTTGTACTGGGAGCGATGTTGGTGTCGTTTCTCCAATGGTTCAACGGCGATCTCTACGCCACGACGTGGATCGTGTGGCTGGTACTCGGCATCGGAGATGGGTACTTGAGTAAAAGTGACGACAGCGTCGCTCTCTCGCTGTCTCGGCCACTTCCGGAACCGTTGGTCGTCCCCCCGAATCAGGGGCGATGGATCAAGCACTCCGAATCCTGACCATGAACCCCGGTACCTCGCGTGGCGAAGGAGATCTTGGCGGTGGGGTCCATGGATCTCCCTCACGTGTTCCCAGGACGAGGCAACGTGAGGGGTGACCTCCGGGTCCGCCATCTCGGTCTCGAATCGGTTGATGCGAGGCCAGGCGGCCTGAATCGCTACCTCGACGCTCTGGTCAAGGCCGAGCGCCGGATCGGTCTCGACGCCGAGGGCATCGTGTTGGCGGAACCTCGCAGTGACAACAGGACGTTGGCTCGAGGGAGTGTGTCGAAAGTCGGAGCATCGATCGGGGACCCTTTCATCAGGCGTGTTGCCAGCATGGCAACCGCAGCAGTCAGGCGACCCCTCCCTGACGTCGTTGATTCCCATTTCGCCCTGTACTCGCTGCTGCCCATCTTCGGGCGCCTTCGCAATGTTCCCTTGGTGGTGCACTTCCAGGGGCCATGGGCAGGGGAAAGCGGCGTTGAGGGTGCAGGTCGAGTGAGGGTTTTCATCAAGGAGAAGGTCGAACGCCTCGTCTATCGCAGAGCCCAAGAGGTGGTCGTTCTTTCGTCGGCCTTTGGTCGACTGGTCCAAGATCGATATGGCGTCTCTCCATTCCGAGTGACCCAGATCGCGCCCGGCGTGGACTTGGATCGCTTCGTGCCGGGATCGAGATCAGAGGCCCGTCGTCTCCTCGGCGTTCACGCTGAGGTTGCCGTCATCGTGGCGGTGCGGCGACTTCGACATCGAATGGGACTCGAGGTGGCGATCGACGCCGTCAAGAGGCTCGCTGCGACGAGGGATGTCCTTCTCGTCGTGGTCGGAGACGGACCCGATCGCGACCACCTTGAGGCCCTCGCGGCCGAGGTCGGTGCGCCTGTGAGATTCACTGGACGGGTCTCTGACGACGAGCTCCTCCGTTGGTATCAGGCTGCTGACGTGTCGGTTGTTCCATCCGTGGCTCTCGAGGGATTTGGACTCATCGTTCTCGAGTCTTTGGCGTCTGGGACTCCTGTGGTGGCTTCGAACCTCGACGGCCTCATCGACGCCCTCGGGCCTCTTGCGCCAAGTCTGTTGGTCCCCGCTGGCGACTCATGCGCTCTCGAGTCCTCCTTGGCAAGAGTGCTCGACGGAGGAGAGGGCATCCCCACGCTCGAAGAGTGTCGGCATTACGCAGAATCTTTCGACTGGGACGAGGTCGCCGTTCGGCACCAAGAGCTCTATGCCTCGGTACTTCGCCGGCGTGAGGGGCAGCAACGGCCAAGGGTCGTCGTGGTGGGTCACACTGCCCAACTTTCAGGTGGCGAACTTGCCATTGCCCGATTGCTTCCCGCTCTCGGCAGGGAGTGCGATGTCGTCGTCATTCTCGGGGAGGATGGCCCCCTTGTGGATCGCCTCCGCTCTCAGGGAATTTCTGTCGAAGTCCTGGCGATGCCAGAAGCCAGCCGGAACGTCAAACGGGCGAGCGTTTCTGTCGGCGGCCTTCGAGCGCGTTCGCTGATCGGGACCGGCCGCTACATCGTGCGCCTCGCTCGGCGGTTACGGGTGCTGCAGCCTGACGTGGTGCACACGAACACCCTGAAGGCAGCGCTCTACGGGGGAGCGAGCGCCCGACTTGCGCGGGTACCAACGGTGATCTGGCACCTTCGAGATCGACTCGCTGCCGACTACCTCCCGCCTTCGGCCGTGAGGCTTGTCCGTACGTTGGCGCCGTATTTCGCTGATGGGATCATTGCGAATTCTCAGTCGACCCTCGATACCCTTGGTGAGGTCTCTGTTCCCGTCTCTGTCATCCCGAGTCCTCTCGACCCCTCGGTGAGGCCCGCAGCGGGCCACGGCGTCGGCCCACTGCGGATCGGTGTGGTGGGTCGGTTGGCTCCATGGAAGGGTCAGATGTTGTTTCTTGAGGCGTTTCAGCGAGCGTTTAAGGATACCGATGAGATTGGGGTGATCGTTGGGTCTCCACTCTTTGGCGAAGAGGCTTATGCCGATGATCTGGAGCGATCAATTCTGGAATTTGGGCTAGATGGTCGTATTGAGCTGCGGGGGTTTCGCGAGGACATCGCGAAAGAATTCGATCGTCTCGATGTCGTTGTCCACAGCTCGATCACTCCGGAGCCATTCGGCCAGGTGGTGATCGAGGCCATGGCCGCCGGACTCCCCGTGATCGCCGCAGATCAAGGTGGACCCGCTGAGACCATCACTCACATGCAGGATGGGTTGCTGTATTCCATGGGCAGCCTGGAGGCTCTGGCACAGGCTATGAAAGACGTGGTCGGTGATCGGGAATTGCGGGACGCCCTCGGCAAGGCGGCGATTGCTTCGAGTCGTCGGTTCACTCCCGAGACGGTCGCCTCCGAGGTGATGGTGATGTATCGCAGCGCTCAGGATCATGGTTGACACGCCCGATCTGACGGTCGTGATCCCAAGTCGGGATCGTCCAGAATTACTCGTCGCCTGTATTGGTCGTGTCTTGAAGTCAGTGGATCACTCGGGGCTTCGTGCGGAGATCGTGGTGGTCGACGACGGATCGGAGCCGCCGGTGACTCGCCACCCTGACGTTCGAGTCAGGATCGTGCGGGGCGGCGGAGAGGGTCCTGCCCGGGCGAGGAATAGGGGCATCGAATCGGCGTGTGGCCCAGTGGTCGCCTTCACTGACGACGATGCTGCCGTGAGTGAACAGTGGATAGGCGAGCTGATGGCAGCGCTTGGTGATGCCCCGTATGCGGTGGGCGCTCGTGGCCCTGTTCGCTCGCCGGCGTATGACCCCCTCTACGAGCACAGCGTCGAGGACCGGGATGCCGGACGTTTCTTGACCTGCAACGTCGCGTATCGACTCGACGCGCTTCGAAAGGTAGGAGGGTTTGACCCATCGTTTCGCCATGCCCATGAAGACATCGACCTAGGGCTGCGCATCGGGGAACTCGGCGAAGTCATCGTGGTGCCGACAATGGTGGTCGTCCATCCAGGCCGGCCCTTCAGCGCTCGTGAGTGGGATCGGCGTTCGCGCTTCATCAGGGATGACTGGCTCTTTTTTCGGCGCTATCCCGACCAGCTCAAGGAGCGACGTCACGTCAGTACAGCGCCTCTGACGACTGCGGCGAAGTCCTGGCTGAGATTCTTGAGAGATGGGCGCCCCCCGGTGCGCTCCCTCCGTCGACTTGGACGCTGGGTTCGTTTGAGTGTCGGGCAGGTCGGGTCAATTGCTGTGCGCACGGTTCGCGAATATCGACGTCATTCTCAGCGGCCGGTTGCAGCCCGATCTGGACTCCGAAGCGAAGGAATTCGTATCGCCTACGTCGGACCGGTCCCGAGCCGCCGGATAGGAGGGGCGCCGGGAGTCGCCGGCTCGATCATCGACTACCTCGCAGCGAATGGCTGCTCAATCGATTGCTACGTGCCGACTTCGGCTGAGTTCGAAGCCACCGATGACATCGCCGAGATTGAGGGCGTCCGTGTTATTGAAGGGCGAAGCCGGTTCCGTTTCGGCCGGTGGTATTCAAATCACAAACTCACAAAGATGGTGAGCTACCAAGCGTTCGCTGCGGTCAGCAGAGTGCGGCTGGCAGGTGCACTGCGCGCAGAGCACGAAATGGCGCCCTACGACGTGGTTTATCAGTTCTCGTCCATGGAATCCTTCGGAGTTCCCCGTCGTGGATCCGATCGCCCGCCTCTCGTGATGCACCCCAGCGTCCACGCAGCGGGCGAACTGCGCTGGCTCAAGCGCGAACGTCGACTGGGGTCGCGATGCGGTGGCTGGGCTCGAGCAACGGCGGTGCGAGCATGGATGGCGCTTCGTGCTCGGCGCCAAAGAGCGGACGCCCGGCGAGCGGATCGCATTTTGGCCCTGAGTTCGGTGTTCGGCCAACACCTCGTCGACGATTACGGCGTTGATCCTGTTCGGATCGCCGTCGTCCCCAACGTGATCGACCTCGAGCATTTTGACGTCTTCGATGCACCACCCCTTCAGCCCGCGACGATCCTCGTGCTGGGTCGAGTCGTTGTCCGAAAGGGAATTGAGGACATTGTGGCACTGTCTCATCGCTTGACGGACCTCAGGGGCGACGTGCAAATTCGCGTCATTGGTGGTGGATCCCTGTGGTCCGACTACCGGCCGCTGCTTGCTGATCTCGCACCGGAGGTCGGGGTCGTCGGAGGAGCTGCGTCTCGTGCCGAGGTTGCCGAAATCTTGGCCGGAAGCCGCCTTCTCATCCAGGCGTCCCACTATGAACCTTTCGGACTTACCGTTGGCGAAGCCTTAGCCAGTGGAATCCCAGTGATAGCGACGATCGAAGTCGGCGCCGCCGAAGGCGTCGACCCCGAGGTCTGCACGGTTGTTCCGGTGAGCGACGTTGACGCGCTCGAGGCCGCAGTACGGGCTGAACTCGCACGGGGACGGCTCGATGATGAGCGCAGGCGTCGTTGTCGGGCTGAGGCGGAGCGTTTGTTCTCGAAACACGTCGTCGGGGCCGAGACCCTTCGTCAGCTCAGGGACGTGGCGGAGGGCTGACGAACGTAGGGCGTCGCCCTCTGGCCCAATCTCGGGCTGCCGCGAGGTTTCCGCTGACCGCACCCCTCAGCCGGACGCCAGCATGGCGGTCACCCTGGACTCTGGCGATGAGGGCCCTGAGGAGTCCAGGCATCGCAAAGTCGCCGGCGAGCACGGCATAGATGGTCCGAGCGGCGAGGTGGGCGGGGCCAAGCATGGCCACTGAAGTGGTGAGGTTGTAGGCGTGTCCATTTACCGCCTCGACTGGGGGTGCGCCTCTCGTATCCGCATCCTGTCGAACGGCAGGAAAGTGATCGACCATGATCGCCGGGTCGTAGACAAGGCGGCGGCTGGACTGTGTGATGCGAATACCCATCGCCACTTCGAAGTGGATCTGCGTACCTTTGCCGCGAAGCCCAGAGGGCAGGGCAAGATCCGCCCGACGATAGGCCCCATTGACGCCCTTGAGAACTTGGACATCTCGAGCACCGCCCTGGCCGCGATGATGATTCCCAATCAGGCGCCCATACCAGGTGAGGACGCCGACCTTGTCGGCGAGATTCATTGGCCGCAGTGACCCATCCGGTTCATGGATGACGTCACGGCCCCCGACGGCGGCGATGGTCGGATCGGAGTCGAACATCGCCTCAATGCGAGCGAGCCAGTCCGAACGAGGGCACGCGTCATCATCGGTGAACGCAATCACCTCGCCCATGCTGGCGCAGGCGCCAGCGGTCATGGCTCGGACCGCACCAGGAAGGTCAACCTCGACGGCGGTTACCTCAGGATGCTCCTCGAGAAGGGATCGAGACGCAGCGTCTGACGCGTGGATCACCACGATGATCTCGTCGGGCGTGCGGTCCATGAGCGCCAAGGCACGCAGGCAATTCGTCAACGCGTCAGGGCGGTGATAGCTCGGGACGACGACCGAGATATTCATTGAGTATGTCCTCGGACGAGCATCGGGACCATCCACGGACGCGCCAGACGTCGAACTGGCCCAGGGAGTGCTCGCCTCACGTAGCGCACGTCATCTGCGGTCAAGAACCGCGACAGTCGGAGACCGATCACAAAGACTAGATAGTTCAATCCTGTGAGTCCGATCAGAGCAGTGATCGCTGGACCACGCCCCAGGGTCGTCGAAGCGGGGAGGACGGCGATGGCCAGGCGGTCGATGACGATGGCAGGCACGGTGGCACATGCGAGAGGGATCGCCCAGTTCCACGTCGACGTCCACGCAGTGATTCCGAGGAGCTGATTGACGCGGAGTTGGAGGTAGGCGGTGGAAGTGATTGTGGCCAGCAGAGTCCCGATCAGGACTCCCGGCATGCCAAACGGCATCACGAGGGCCAGGGTGACCACGAGATTCACGACGAAGGCGAGCACCCGTGCCCGGGCGCCGTAGCCGACACGGCCCATGGCATAGATGGTGACGCCTCCCGTCTGGCGGGGAATACCGACAAGAAGCCCAAAGGCAATGATGCACGTCGCCAGATCGGCCTGGGGGTAGGACCGACCAAGCCACGCCACAAGCAAGATCGGTGCACAGCCCAGAATCATCGTGGCAATTGCCGCGCCGAGAAGGCAGGCCAGCCGATTCGCACGTGCCGCCATCCGAGCCATCCCGCTAGGACCTTCTCCTGCTGCAAACGCTGCCGACATGGCGGGCAGTGTTGCTTGGGGGGAATTGGCGAAGAAGGGGATCTGACGAGCGAGCCGACCTGCCACCGCATAGACACCGGTGGCCGCCGGTGAAACGAATGTCCCGATCACCACAGAATCCGTGCCGTAGGTCAGCGTGTCGAGGATACCGGTCACTTGGGTCCAACCACCGAAGCGAATGCTGTCGCGGACCACGGAGCGTTCGATCTTACGAGGGTCGCCATACGGGAAGCCCAAGCGCTTCCATGTGGCGCAGAACGTGACGATCAAGGTGATCAATGCCTGGGCGAAGGAGGCCAAGACGAGCGCCCACAGACCCGCCCCGCTCAGGACGCCGACAAGGAGCACTCCGGCGTAGACAAGCCTGCTCGAAACATCGATGATCGTCGAGAGCCAAAGCGCTCCAGTTCCGATGAGTTGACCATTAAGGACATTCCCGATGGCCTCGAGAATGATGAACCCGTAGCCCCAGTAGAACAACGAAGCGACGGTGGATGCGGGCACACCGGCGACGTGGATGTGATGTGAGAACACATGCACGAAGAGCACCATCACTGGAGTGAAAATCAGACCGATCCCGAGCCACGCCAGGGTCCCCAGGGTCGTGAGCCGTGCCATCAGGGAGCCATCTCCGCTCACGCGATCGACGGCTCCGAAACGAGCAACCACTCCGCCAAAGCCGGGATCGATCACCGTGATGTAGCTCACGGCTGTGCTGACAATTCCCCAGAGGCCGAAGAGGGCGAGACCCACGTAGGAAATCGTCACGGGGGTCATCACGAGGCCGATGAGAACAACCAAGATCTGCCCGGTCGTCATCACCGCGCTGTTGGTGAAGATCCGCCCGCCTCGATGCTCCATACCTCTCGCGAACTGTTGCGCTGAAGGGGTGGGCTCGGCAGCCTCGGTCACGCCGTCATTGTTCCACACTGCGGCGTGCTGACCGAGTGAGATTTTGGTGTCGTTCTTGTTGACGTCAAACGACCAGCGCTACCGCTGAAGCTCAACGTTGACGACATCGACGATCCGAGAGCAGAACCGCTCCCGGCTGAACGACGAAGCGTGGCGTTCGAGGACAGCTGCGTCGGGAAGCACCTCGTCG
The DNA here is from genome assembly GCA_037142475.1 of Actinomycetes bacterium. GTDB lineage: Bacteria > Actinomycetota > Acidimicrobiia > Acidimicrobiales > RAAP-2 > CAIUMH01. Next base: position 1,514 of record JBAXAR010000014.1, on the reverse strand, counting down.
ATGACGTTGAGTGCCGTCGAGATCTCACCGACATGGAGCGAGTCGAAGAATGCACCGGTCACTCCTTCCACGATGGTGTCGAGATAGCCGCCGGCCCGCAGGGCAACTGTTGGCGTACCGAGAGCTGCCGCTTCAAGAGGAGTCAGACCGAAATCTTCGTACGACGCGGCCAGGAGTGCTGAGGCATTGCGATACAGCCAGCGCAATTCAGCATCGCTGACGTTTGGCAGGAAGACGACATTGCTCGGTGCTGCTGCTTCTAGAGCGCTTCGCAATGGCCCTTCGCCAACGACGACAAGTTGGCGAGAGGGGTCCTGGCGAGCGACCTCAAGAACGACGTCGACGTTCTTATAGGGAAGGAGACGACTCACCGTGAGCCTGAACCCTGGATCAAGCCCGGCCACCAGATCAACTGGGCCAGTCGAGGTGAGCGCCGGCGGTGGTGGAATCACTTCGGCATCAATGCCGTAGGTGTCTCGGATCATCGCCGCCATCGCTCGTGATGTGGTCATGTACCGAGTAGCGCGTTGGGCCGCTCGCTGATCCCAACGGCGGAGCGGGGCGCCGCCAAGGCCCGTAGCGATCCGCGCCGCTGTTCGGAATGGAGCCGAACCGCGACCGGCGCTGCCGATGTAGCGATCGGCCTGGTAGAGCCACCGGGCTGGCGCGAAGCAATACACCACCTTGATGGCATCGCCGCCGACGCCATGCGCCCAACCGCTCGACGTGGCGAGCACGAGTTCGGCGTCGACCTTCGTCCGTGAAAACGTCGGGGCGAGGAGGGGGAACGCCTTGCGGGGATCTCGGCGGAGGACAGGAACTCGATTGATCAACCCTGGCCGTACGTCAAGCGCCGCAAAGTCGTCGAAGGTCTGGGAGGGCTCGTAGAGCGAGGTGTAGAGCGGCGCCTCCGGAAAAGCCCCAGCAAGGATGGCGACGACCCGTTCGGCTCCTCCGCGCTGCGTGAGGTAGTCGTGGACGATGGCGACCCGCGGCCGACTCGGCTCAGTAGGACCCAAGGCCCCGGTACATGGCTCTTGGGGTATCCAACATGATCCGAAAGTCCCAGATCATGGACCACGAGGCCACGTAGAGATAGTCGAGCTGACGGAGTTCCTCGCCCGTGAGCTCGTTGCGTCCCGACACCTGCCAGAGGCCAGTGATGCCGGGTCGCACCTCGAATCGCCGAGAAGACCAACCAGTCGAGCGATCAGATTCGGAGATCATAAAAGGCCGTGGTCCGACAACCGACATCGTGCCCATCAGGACGTTGAGGAACTGGGGCAGCTCGTCGATCCCGTACTTGCGCAGGAATTGACCAAAGGGAGTAACCCGTGAGGCCAGAGCAGCCTTCTGACGTGTGATGTGCAGCGGTGATTCGGCGTCGGAGTCTCCGTCACCTTCGTGTGCGACAGCCTGTTCAGTGTTGAGATCGGGGACCATCGTGCGGAACTTGTGGATCGTGAACTCTCGATGGTTTCTACCCATGCGCGCTTGGGAGAAGAACACAGGAC
>JBAXAR010000013.1:0-29510 GCA_037142475.1 Actinomycetes bacterium | reverse complement strand
TCTCGAATTCCCCGGCCACCGCAGTCAGCAACATCCGGGGAGGGTTCACCACCACCCTCCCCTGTACTGAAGACGAGAAGGTCGCCGGCGTCTGCATGGGCTCGGACGCGACCACCATCGTTCAGAGGCCCACCGGTCACTTCTGTGTTCCCACGAGTTGTGCCGGCGTTCAGCCGGGAGCATGGCGGTTTGCCAATGCCGAAGTGTTCGACTTGCTGGCCCCCTAGGGAATCACCCTCGCCCGGACGATCGCCTCGGGCACGATGTCATCGGACGTTGGTGCGGAACGAAGATCTCTCTGAACCGTGCCCGAGGGCCCTCCGAGGCCTCACGCACCTCCGGGAGATCGACCAAGACCTACACTCGCAACGTGGCAGACCACAAAGAGGATTCCAAGACCTCCGTCTCAGTTCAAACTGGACCCACCCCGGGCCGACCCAAGGTTCTGATCGCCATCGGTGTCCTGTCGATTTTGGCGTGGAGCGCTCTGAGCTACTCATCGATCCTCCACGGTCAATGGCTCTTTTCCATCGCGTCAGACCGTCGATTTGAGGACCTTCTCGAGCGTTTTCGGGACGGGGCCATCGTCCTGCATGGGGGTGACCTCTATGTCCTGCGTCCTCGGCTGAACAACACCAACCCGCCCGTGGTCTCGCTCCTCTACCTACCGCTGCGCGCCATGGGGAATCACCCTGCCGCATTCATCATGACCGCCATCTCACTAGGTTCAGTCGCCGGTGTGGGTGCCATTGGCTACCGGCGAATCACTCGAGCCACCGCCGCAGCGTCCTGGGTCTTCGGGTCAGTTCTGTTTATCCCGGTTGCCATCCTCGCCTCATCGCCACTTCGCAGCGTCCTGATCGAGGGCCAAATCCGTACTGTTCTTCTGATCGCGGTAGTCGCCGACCTCACCGTCATGCCCCGCCGCTCTCGGGGGATCCTGACCGGGATCGCCGGATCGCTCTCGATCGCTCCGCTGGCGTTCCTGGCGCTCTTCTGGATCCGTTCCGAAAAGGCGGCCGTCTGGCGTGGATTGGTCAGCGCTCTGGTGATGTCAGTCATTGGGTTGCTCGCTGGCCTCAAGGCTTCGGTGCACTTCTGGGGAGTGCTGCTCCCGACAGGCCAGCAGTCGTCACGCATGGTCACCTCCAACGGAGTGGCCCATTTCGACGCCACCTACAACACCTCCCTCATCGCCCTGCAGACACGAGCCTCCGCCGGAGGTGGACTCCCGATTCACCGCTGGATGGTGATCGTCCTCCTCGTCGCCACCCTTCCGATTCTCTGGAAGGTTCTCAATCGCCTGATGGCCGAAAGCCTCCTGATGAGCTCGATCCTGGTCCTCGCGGTGTGGACGCTTCTCTTCGCGCCGGTCTCGTGGGAGCACTACTGGGTCTATGCCCTGATCGGCCCCTTCGTCGCGACCGAGGCATGGAATCGCTGCCGTCCGCTCTCCTTCGGCGCAATCGTGGTGACCGCTGGCTGCACTGTGGCTGGCTACACCGACATTCAGGAAAACGGAGGTGGCTTCACACACGACGTCTATCTCCTCTTCTCCCACAACCTCTACTGCCTCGTCGGCTTGGTGTTCCTGGTGTGCGCAAGCGTCGGAGCACTGCGCATGGTCCGCTCAGAGCCCGACGCCCTGCACAGCATCACGTCCGCCACCTAACTGAAGGCTCCTCGCCAGCCGACCAAGCGACCGATACCCTCCATGAGTGGTCGTCTCCGACGGCCCAAGGAGGCAGCCGATGTCAGTGTCACCCAGTGAGACGTCGTTCACCTACGTTCCGCACCCCAGGATCACCCAACGTGAGAACCAGGGTCCGCCGACCGTTGCTGATGCCGCCGCCAAGGTCCACGGAGCCAGCTCCATCGGCCGATTCAACTCTTGGCTGGCAATTCGTATCACCCGTGGCGTTGGCACGATGTGGTGTGCCTACGCATTCGCGCTCATCGCCCTGATCGGTCTGCCCCAAGCGATCCAAGACACCTTCGCCGGCGAGGCGGTCCACCCCCTCAGCCTGATCGCGTGGATCGCTCAGACGTTTCTCCAGCTTGTCCTGCTGAGCATCATCATCGTCGGCCAGAACATCCAAGCGTCTGCTTCCGACTCACGGGCGCAGGCAACCTACGACGATGCGGCCGCCGTTTTGGAAGAGGCTCGCCAGATCCAGAAACACCTTCTCGCTCAGGACAAGGCGATCTCCGACATCCTGACGCACCTTCAGACCACCCGATAGGCGTCGAAGGCGTCGCTTGGCATTTCGCCGTGAACGTCGAGATGCAATGTGAAATGATTTCCCAGTGGCCGAGACTCCTCACATTTCACGCCGGGACCTGCTTCGTCAGGGTGCGCTCGGAACCCTCGCCCTCGGAGCGCTGAGCGCCACCGGAGGGGCCCTCCTCGCTGCGTGTGGCTCAGGGGGAACCTCGGCCGCACGCCGCTTCTCATCTCCGGCCACCACTGCTCCTTCTGACATGGGGGAAATCAAATGGTGGCTTGAGGGCAACTATGCCCCTGTCACCGTGGAGACAACTGCGGAGGCACTCGAGGTCACCGGAACCCTCCCGTCGTCGCTCACTGGGACCTACATCCGAAATGGCTCGAACCCCCTCAAGGGAACGTCCCCCCACTGGTTCCTGGGCGACGGCATGGTTCACGGCGTCCGCCTCGAGGCCGGGTCAGCCTCGTGGTATCGAAACCGCTGGGTCCAAACCGGCCTCTACGACCACGGTGGAGGTCTCGGTGCTGCAGGGGCCCCAGGGGGAACGGGAACACTGTCGAATGTCTCCGTCGTCACCCATGCCGGTCGAGTGCTCTCGTTGGGAGAAGTCGGGCTGCCCTATGAGATCAGCCCGACGGATCTCTCGACCATCGGGCCGGTTCTCGATGGTGGCGGAACCAACAGCAACATGACCGCACACCCCAAGATCGATCCCGCCACCGGATTTATGCACTCATTTGGTTACGGGTTCACTGATCCATTCCTCGAATATCGAGTCCACGATGCCGAAGGCCGGCTCGTGAGCAATGAGGTCATCCCCGTCCCTCGGTCGGTCATGATGCACGATTTCGCCATCACGAGTTCTGACGTGATCTTCATGGACCTCCCCGTTCTCTTCGATATGAAGAACGCCATCGCGATGGTCGCCGACCCCGCCTCAGGTGCCGTCCCCTATCGCTGGGATCCGTCGGTGGGAGCTCGCCTTGGCGTGATGCCTTTGGGGGGTCGGGCCTCTCAGATCCGCTGGGTCGATATCGATCCTTGTTACGTGTACCACACAGTCAACGCGGTCCGGAAGGGTGATGAAATCGCTTTGGACGTCTGTCGCTTGGATTCGACCTTTGCTCCCGAGACTGTCGCCAGCTCCTCAACCCGCCACCGCTGGACGATCAACACGGCTGGGACCCATCTCCGCGTCGCTGACCAGCGCTTCGACGTCCCTCCCGCGGACCTCCCCACAATCGATCCTCGGCACCGTGGCACGGGCTGGCGACACTCATGGCTGGCGGAGCTCAATTCCCGGCCTGGGGAGATCTCGTTCAGCGGCGTCCAGCACTTTGACGCCACCTCTGGAGCACTCGATCGATGGAGCCCAGGTGGTGCTCGACGGGCCGGCGAGCCGCTCTTCGTTCCCGAAGGCACCGGAGAAGGAGAAGGATGGATCCTTTCGTTTGTCTACGACCCTTCGACGAATCGCTCGAACCTCGTCGTTCTCGATGCTCTCAACGTGGCGAAGGGCCCAGTCGCCGAGGTCCACCTCCCGGTTCGAGTTCCCTACGGGTTCCACGCCTCGTTCGTCACCGCCTAACCCACAGCACCACCCGGAGGCGACTCTCAGGTTGCCGATCGGAGCGACCTGCTGAGCGGTGCAAGAATTGAGCATCGTGCAGCCGATCTCTGATCCCATCGCCAAAGCGGCCGTCCTCGCCGACGACCGTGCCCATGTCTTCCACTCCTGGTCGGCTCAATCCCTGATCTCACCCATGGCCATTGCCGGGGCACAGGGGAGCTACGTCTTCGACTACGACGGCAATGAATTCCTTGATCTCTCGAGCCAGTTGGTCAACACCAACATCGGCCATCAACACCCAGCGGTCGTTGCGGCCATCAAGGAACAGGCCGACCGGCTGTGCACCATTGCCCCCCAGCACGCCAACGATGCACGAGGTGAGGCAGCACGCATGATCACCGAGCGCGCCCCCGAAGGCTTTAGTCACGTGTTCTTCACCAATGGCGGCACCGAGGCCGTCGAGCACGCGGTCCGCATGGCGCGGCTCCACACCGGTCGGCCAAAGGTTCTCTCCCGCTACCGCTCGTATCACGGAGGGACAGGACTTTCGGTGAACCTGACCGGAGACCCCCGACGCTGGCCCAACGACAACGGGACCGCTGGTGTTGTCCACTTCTTCGGACCCTTTCTCTACCGCAGCGTCTTCCATGCCTCCACCGAGGCGGAGGAATGTGAGCGGGCGCTCGAGCACCTCTCGCAGACGATCGCCCTTGAGGGACCTTCGACGATCGCGGCGATCATCCTCGAGACCATCCCTGGCACTGCGGGGATCATGCCTCCACCGCCCGGGTACCTCGCCGGCGTCCGCCAGCTCTGCGACGAACACGGCATCGTCTACATCGCTGACGAGGTCATGTGTGGTTTCGGTCGGGCCGGCGAATGGTTCGCCGTCGACCGCGAGCCGGTGCGCCCCGACCTGATCACCTTTGCCAAGGGAGTCAACTCCGGTTACGTCCCACTTGGCGGCGTCATCGTCACTGCCCCGATCGTCGCGACATTTTCGACCAGCGCCTACCCAGGCGGCCTGACCTATTCAGGCCACCCGCTGGCCTGCGCTGCAGCCGTCGCCACAATGAAAGCCATGGAAAGCGAAGGCATCGTCGAAAACGCCCGATCGATCGGTGACGACATCTTGCGACCAGGCCTCGAGGATCTCGCCACCCGACACCCTGTGATCGGGGAGGTCAGGGGGACCGGAGTGTTCTTCGCCCTCGACCTTGTCTCGGACCGTGCCACCAAGGAGCCGTTGGCCCCCTATGGCGGAACCTCGCAGGCCATGGCTGATCTCGGAGCGGCCATGAAGGCTGAGGGTCTCCTGCCGTTCATGAACTACCACCGGCTCCATGTGGTCCCTCCCTGCACGATCTCTCGGGATGAGGCCGTCGAGGCCCTCGCTCGCCTCGACCGGGCTCTGATCGCCGCCGACCACCACTACCTCGGTGCATGAGCGATCCCACAACGCTTCTCGAAGCACGCGTCCGCGCCGCCACCGCCATGCGGCGGCTCAACCACGCAATGGTCGAGCGCAGTTTGGACCTTGAGCTCCTCGACGAACTCGCCAGCACCGCGGAGCGTCTGGTTCGAGCAGTCGAGTCCCAGCCTGAGCGGATCCACCCGTTCAAAGGCGCCGCGAACTTCTCGATGCCAGCGCCGCACGAGCGCGCCGCCGAGCCCAAGAACCTGTTCTCTGACTCGATCGTGTCGGGACGAGCAAACCCAATGAGCATGGAGGCCTCGCTTTGGAGCGATGGCGATGAGGCCGTCATGGAGGTTGAACTCGGAGCGGCCTTCGAGGGCGCTCCCGATCGCGCCCATGGCGGGATCATGGCGGCACTGATCGACGAACTCATGGGGCAGGTACTCGGGATCGTCGGAACGCCGGCCTTTACCGGTCGGCTCACTGTGACCTACCGCAATCCAACGCCCCTCGGAGTCCCCATGATCGGCCGAGCCCGTGCCACCGAGCACAAGGGTCGCAAGATCACCATGACCGCCGAAATGCGTGCTGGGGATCTTTTGATCGCCGAAGCCGAGGCACTCTTCATCACCGTGACCCCCGAGCAATTCACCGTCGGTGCCGGTTAAGGAATGACCCGACCCTGCTCGATGTTGTACTGAGCAGCACACCCCGAGGAGAGACCCAATGCCCGCCGTCACCGTCGATGATCTTTTCGTCCTACCCCGTATCGAGTTACCTGACCCTGCGTCCACTCACACTCGAGAGGTCCAGCAGCGAACCACCGCGCCTCGGGGCTTCGAGGGGGAAGGGTTCCCGGTCCGACGAGCCTTCGCAGGAGTCTCGACCGACGAGTTGGATCCGTTCATCCACATGGATCAGATGGGCGAGGTCGAGTACGGACCAGGAGAACCCAAGGGAACCTCGTGGCATCCCCATCGAGGATTCGAAACGGTCACGTATATGATCGACGGGATCTTCCAGCACCAAGACTCGATTGGGGGTGGGGGTGTCATCCGCGACGGGGCCACGCAATGGATGACTGCCGGCAGGGGCATCTTGCACATCGAGCGACCACCGGAATCTCTCGTCGTCTCGGGTGGACTCTTCCACGGGATCCAACTGTGGGTGAACCTCCCCGCTGCCGACAAGATGGTCTCACCTCGCTATCAGGACATCGAAGCTGCTGAGGTCACCTTGCTGTCGAGCCACGATGGTGGTGCCCTGATTCGGGTCATCGCCGGGACACTCGATGGCCATGAGGGGCCAGGCATCACCCACACGCCAATCACGCTTGTCCACGTCACGGTCTCTCCGGGTGCCGAGGTAACCATCCCGTGGAACCCCAGTTACAACGCCCTCGTCTACACCCTCAGTGGCGACGGGACAGTTGGCCCCGACGGGGCACCCGTCAGTTCGGGTCAGCTCTGCGTACTTGGTGCCGGGGACGCCATCGAGATGCGGGCCAATGAACTCCAAGACAGCCGCCACCCGAACCTCGACGTCCTTCTCCTCGGAGGCCGCCCCATTCGAGAGCCATTGGCCGCCCACGGTCCCTTCGTGATGAACACCCGGGCCGAACTCATCACTGCGTTCGAAGACTTCGAAGCCGGGCGATTCGGCACCATCCCTGTGGACCACATCTGAGATGGGCAGTTCCTGGACTCTCCATGACGCAGCACGCCTCGATGGCGCGACCGCCGTCGTCACCGGCGCCAACAGTGGCCTTGGCTTCGAAACCGCCCGGGCGCTTCGAGCCAAGGGTGCCCAGGTCATCATGGCCTGTCGGAACGCCACCAAGGCTGCCGATGCCATCTCGCGCCTTGAGAGCGAAGGACCCGGAGCACAACCGGTATTCGTGGCCCTCGATCTCGAGGACTTCGATTCTGTCCGAGCGGCAGCAGCAGAGATCGCCTCGGGCTACGGGTCACTAGACCTCCTGATCAACAATGCTGGCGTCATGGGTCTGCGTGGACCTGACGGTCCTGATCGCCAGATGAAGGCAAACCACCTCGGCCACGTCGCCCTCACCGTCGACCTGCTCCCCGCCATCGAGGCAGCCCAAGGGCGGATCGTGGTGGTCTCATCGAACATGCATCGACAGGGCGCCATCTCTCTGACCGCTCCGCTGGACGTGGCTGATCAGAAGCCGATAGCCGCCTACGGCTCGTCGAAGCTCGCGAATCTGCTCTTTGCGTTCGAGGCCGACCGCCGGCTTCGGGCCGCCAGTTCGCCCGCATCGATTCGGGCGGCACACCCGGGCTGGTCACGCAGCGAGTTGGCAGCCAACGGTCCGGTGGATGGCGCCGGCTCAATCTCCAAGCGCCTCGGGTCTTTCGCCGGTGCCCATCTTGGCCAGAAGACGCGAAATGGGGCCCTTCCCACCCTTAGGGCGGCATTGGACCCCTCGATTCCGGCTGGTGGCTACGTAGGGCCTTCAGGCCTCATGGAGCTATGGGGGCGTCCCGAGCCGGTCGGGGCCTCGAAGGATGCCACCAACCCCCTCCTCGCAGGGGCATTGTTCGACGCCTCGCTTGCCGCGGTGGGAGCCAACTGGCCCTCGTAGGCCACCTGCGTCAGTTCACGCGTCAGCGACGTACCAGATATAGCCATCGGAACGGATCTCCACCGTGGCTCGATCGAGAGGATAGGACGCTGGGCCGTGCTGGACCGATCCATCGGCCAGCGAAAATTGGGATCCGTGCCATGGGCAGACGAGAAGCGTTCCACTGGGTGCACATGGCCCGCCGGCGTGTGTGCAGACCGTGTCGAGCGCGACCACCTGTCCTGATGTTGGGCGATAGAGAATGCCCGCATCACCAGCGAAGGCGGACGGACTCGAGAACCGGAAGACGAGGGTGCCACCGACAGGCAGTGAAGAAAGCGGGGCGATTGCGGGCCAGCGAGGTGCGGGGATCGTTGTCGTCGTGGTGCTCGTAGGAGCCGACGTGGTCGGAGGGGTTGTTGGGGGAGCCGCCTCCGAGGAGGGACTGGTCGTTGGTGCCACGACGTCGGTGGTCGTAGTGGAGGTGGCTCCTGGGTGAACCTTGGCTGGGCGAGACGACGTGGTGGTGGGCAGCGAGACAGCCGTCCTCGACGATGACGTCGTCGTGGCCTTCGAGACTCGTCCGACCGATCCACAGGCCGAGGCGACAGCCGAGAACGCAGTGGCAAGGGCACCCACGAGGACGTTGCGACGGTTCACTCCATGAGAGCGTAGCGATCCACGTGACCCCCCGGTGTGCCAGGCGGCACCAAGCGCACTAGCGTTTGGGGCTATGAGGGCACTCCGCAATCTTGTCGCCTCACTCCTGATGCTCGGTGGCATCATCTCGATGCCGATCCTGGCGAGTGCCACGAGCCAGAAGGTCTCGCCCACCACAACGACGAGCACCACGACGACGACGCCTCCGGTCAAGACCACCACCGTCTACCAAGCTCCATCGCCTTTTGATCCAGCAACATCGTTGGTGGACGGGGGGAAAGACCTCTACCACTGCTCGCTGATCGATCCCAGCGTGACCAGCGATCAGTTCATCACCTCGAGCGAAATTCTTCCTGACAAGGTCGCCGAGTTTCACCACGCCATCCTCTTCCTCGTGACTCCCGCTCAGGCAGCCCATGCCCGACAACTCGATCAGGGTGGCCAAGGGTGGACCTGCTTCGGTGCACCACTGGATCCTTCCGGCTCCTTCGATGGCACACCGTGGCTTGGCGCATGGGTCCCAGGCCATGGACCCAATGTCGCACCTGTCGGCACCGGTGTTCCCATGCCCGCTGGCGCACTGATCGTCGAGCAGATTCACTACAACCTTCTCAACGTGCCTGCTGGTGATAGCACCGCCGATCAGAGCAGTGTGCGGTTGACCACGACGCCACAGGCCGGTTCTTCTCTCAAGGCCATCACCACGAGCCAGTTCATCGCCCCGCCGGACCTGCCGTGCCCAAAGAAGGTCACCGGACCTCTGTGCTCACGCGATGCCAGCCTCCAAGATCTGGTGGCTCGATTCGGTCAGGCCGCCAAGAACTTCGTCGACAACATCGAGTGGATTTGCCAGCACCACTACGAGAAGCTGAAGCCGGCAACTGGCACCGTGTCGACCACCTGCACACTGCCGATTGCCCCTGGCGTGATCCGTCAGGTCTCCCCGCACATGCACCTCATTGGAGCCAAGCAGAAGGTCGACCTGCTCATGGCGGCGGGCGGCACAAAGGCGCTGGTCTCCGTCCCGCACTACAGCTTCGACGGCCAAGTCACCTACGACCTCAAAAAGCCCGTGGTGGTGAAGAGCGGAGACTTCGTCCGGTTGACCTGTACTTTCGATCCGACGCTCCGCCAGAAACTGCCGTCATTACGCAGCCAACCCGCCCGCTACGTCACGTGGGGCGACGGCTCGACCGATGAGATGTGCCTCGCCACGCTCGGTGTGACGGCGAACTGACACACTGCCGAGGCCGTGATCTCGGCCTCATCGGTGGGGTCAAGGTCCGTGAGTACCTCAGGCGTCAGCGATGAAGGTCACGTAGCCGTCCGGCTTGACCTCAACGGTGGCCTTGGAGAGACCCACCGTGGCCGGTCCTCGCAAAAGTGCCCCATCCTTGAGGGCGAACTGCGAGCCATGGTACTGACACACCAAGACGTTCCCCTGCGCCACGCACGGTCCACCCTGATGGGGACAGATGGTGTCGAGAGCCACGAAGGTTCCCTTGGTGGGCTGGTAGATGATCCCGGTGTCACCCTTGTAGGCAGAACTCTCGCCAAACTGAAAGGCGACGGTACCGCCGACCGGCACCTGTGAGGCGAGGGCAATCGCCGGCCAAGTCGCTGTGGACTCCGGCGTGGAGGTCGCCGTCTCCAGAGACGACGACCCTTCTTCTCCGACTCCTGAAGGCTCCTCACCACCAGCGGTGGCAACAGGAGCCTTCGAGGTGCTTGATGAGGCCCCACAGGCTGCGGCGACGGCAGCGAGTGCGGAGGTGGCAGCGAGGGTGAGGACATTGCGTCGTTCCATGGTCCAATCGTAGAGGGTTCTCGCGCGTTACGAGCACCAGGCGACTGAGGCCGCTACCGTTTCATCCATGCGATCCCTGCGCTCCACGACCCTCGCCCTGGCTGCTCTGGTCGGCCTTGTCGCCCTTCCGCTCTCCGCCTGCTCTTCGTCGACCAGCACCGCGGACACCACGACCACCACATCGTCGAAGACTGCAACGACGGGGGTCTACGGCCTCACTGCCGCCTACGACCCAGGACCTTCGGCCCAAAGTGGATCAACGGACGTTTATCACTGCAGCCTCATCGATCCCCACATTGCTTCCGACAGCTACGTCACCTCGAGCCAGTTTCTTCCCGGCGCCCGCTCTGAAGTTCATCACGCCATCTACTTCCTCGTCACGCCCGATCAGGCCTCGAGGGCCCGAGAACTCGATCAGGGTGGCCAGGGTTGGACGTGCTTCGGTGCGCCACTGAATCCAACGGGATCATTCGATAACACGGCATGGCTCGGAGGATGGAGTCCAGGCCATGGCGTGAGCCCCACTCCGCGCGGCACCGGCATCTCGATCCCGGCAGGAAGCCTCATCGTGATGCAGATCCACTACAACCTTCTCGCTGGGTCGGAACCCGACAAGAGTCGAGTTCGCCTCACCACGGTCCCGGCGGCAGGATCACACCTCAAAGAGATGATGATCGCCAAGTACGTGGCCCCACCAGACCTTCCCTGTCCCACCGGAGTCACTGGGCCGCTGTGCGATCGGAGTGCCTCGATCGCCGACCTGGTGGCTCGAACGGGCCCACAGGCCGAGTCATTCCTCAACCTGATCGAAGGGGCATGCAGAGGTCAGCATGATGCCCAGAATCCTGAGATCAAAGGGAATCTTGTGACCACAACCTGCACATGGCCGGTGCGACAGACCATGCACATCCTCGGTGCAACACCCCACATGCACCTCCTCGGTCAGTCGGAGTCCATCTCGCTCACCTCGGGGGAGACCACCACCCTGCTGGCCAAGGTCGACCACTACAACTTCGACAACCAAATCTCTTATGCCACGCACCCGGCCGTCGTGGCGCACCCCGGAGACTCGGTCACCGTGACGTGCACCTACGACCCCACGCTCCGAGCCCGCAATCCCCAAACTCGCAAGCTCGCCCCTCGCTTTATTACGTGGGGCGATGGGTCCTCCGACGAGATGTGCCTCGGCAGCGTCGGCTTCACCACGAGCTAACCGTCACACGGGTCGCCATCGACTCAGCGAGACCGCTAGCCTTCAATCATGAAAATTCGACGCTCACTGTCAACCTTCGCCGCCCTCGTCGGCCTTGTGGCCCTCCCCCTCTCTGCTTGCTCCTCGTCGACCAGCACCACGGGAACTACGACAACAACGGAATCGAAGACGTCGACGACCGGGGTCTTCGGCCTCACTGCCGCCTTCAATCCCGGCTCTGCAGCCGTCAACGGATCGACCGACGTGTACCACTGCAGCCTTGTCGATCCCCACATCACCACTGATTCATTCATCACCTCAAGCCAGTTCCTGCCCGGAACCATCGCCGAGGTTCATCACGCCATCTACTTCCTGATCCCGCCGGACCAGGTCGCGAAGGCCCATGACCTCGATGCCAACGGTGCCGGCTGGAACTGCTTCGGAGCACCACTCAATCCTGAAGGGGCCTTCGACGGGACTCCATGGCTTGGCGGCTGGGCGCCAGGACGAGGCGTCAACAACTCCCCGGCTGGAACCGGTATTGCAATTCCAGCAGGAAGCCTCATCGTGATGCAGATCCACTACAACCTGCTGCGCGGGACCTCTCCCGACAACTCCAAGGTGAAGCTCACCACCGTTCCGGCCGAAGGCTCTGATCTCAAGCCACTCATCCTTCGGGAATACCCCGCACCGCCCGACCTCCCTTGCCCCGAGGGAGTCACGGGACCGCTGTGCGATCGCACCGCCTCGATCGCTGACCTCGTGGCCCGAACAGGACCTCAGGCCGAGGCGTTCCTCAACGGCATTGAACGGTTCTGTGCCGCCGATCATGACTTTATGAATCCAGAGATCAAGGGCAAGCTCGTCTCGACATCGTGCAGCTGGCCGGTCAGGTCCGACATGACCATCGTGGGCGTCACGCCACACATGCACCTTCTCGGTCAGTCCGAGACCATCTCGCTCATTTCGGGATCAACCACGACCACCTTGGTCAAGGTTGACCCCTACAACTTCGATGAGCAGATCTCCTACGAGACCAAGCCTCGGATCACGGCCCACAGTGGCGACACCATCAAGGTGAGCTGCACCTACGATCCCACGCTGCGCCAGCGCAATCCCCAGACTCGCAAGCTCGATCCTCGCTACGTCACGTGGGGTGATGGATCCTCAGACGAGATGTGCCTGGCCATCGTGGGCTACACCGAAAACTAGGCGCACCGGCCTAGGTCAGCATCTGACAATGGTGCTGGTTCCCAAGGAACCCTTGGCCCTCTTCGGTCGTCCTCGGGAACTCAACGACGCGCACCAGTCCTGACAGCTAACGCCCAGAGCACCCCCGATGAGTGCTGGTGGTGCCATGGAGACCAGCGGGGTCACGGGTTCCAGCGGATTCGTCCGATGGGTCGAGTCTGCCTGACGACTGAGCAGGCTCAATTGTGTTCATCACGAAGAGACCCAACGGTCTCTCCTCCGCCCGATCAGGCTGCGACAAGGGCCTCGCGCTCGTCGAGATAGGCCCACCACGCTGCAGAAGAAGCGTGGGCGCCAGCGATGACTCGGTCGGACTCGGCGGCCTCAGCAGCCTCGAGGACCCATGCTGCGTGGTCCTTCTCGAGCTCGGCGTGGATGTGCCAGAACTCAAGTCCCTCTCCTGAGACGCCATAGTGCTCGGAGAGTCCGGCGCCCTTGGTGTCCGCAACCTCTGAAGCCTGGACCTCGTAACCGGCGAGGACGCCGAGGGCGAAGTCAGCGTCACCCGAAGCGATGGCGTCGGCGTAGACGGCGACGAGAGCCTTCATGGCTGGGCTGATCTCCTCAGCTGGTGCTGCCACGGCGGCGGCAAAGCGATCGAAGAGCTCGAGGTGCGTGGTGGGACCATCGACCTCGTCCGCGAGGTTCGCCTCCACAAGTGTCTTCGCGTCACCCTCGACCATCGAGGTAAGGGCCGACAGGAAGCTGGGAAGCTGCGCCTCGAAGAAGCGATACTGCGCCGCATAGGACGCCAGCTCGCCATCAATGAGCAGTCCGTCTTCCCACCGTCGGTAGAAAGGGTGGCTCAGGAGGGTGCGGTCGGCGATGAGTGTGGTGATATCCATGCACTCAGGATAGCCCGACAGTGCTCACCCGTCGACGTATGAAGTCGTCAGTCCGCCCGGTGGAGCAAGAAGGTGGCAGTCGCCCGACTCACGATCTCGCCGTCCCCGTTGCGGATGGTTCCTTCGCCGTAGGCGACCTGCCGAGCCAGGCGCACGACGTCACCGCGGATCGCATACGCCTCCCCCTTCACTGCAGCCCGCATGGTCTCGATCTTCAATTCCAACGTGGCCTTGGTTCGGTCTTTGCCGGACAGCGCCGAGTTGATAGCGAAGTTGATCGCTGCGTCGAGGACCACCGAGTGAACGCCCGCCTGAACGATGCCGTGCGGGTTACAGGCAAGCGCGTCGGGCACGAAACGACCTTCAACCCATCCCAGGTCCTCCCCATCGACTCCATAGGAGTCGAATGACGCTCCGATGGCACCGATGATGGGCATGCCACCGTCGCCGAGCCACCTGTCCATATCCTTGAGCGCCGTCATGAACTCGAACCATAGTGGGACGCTCCGCGCCATCTCTTCGGAAGCCCTGCGCTAGCGTTTCAGAGGTAACCGGCAGGCATGGAGCCGCCGGAAGAGAGGAAGGCATCCCATGTCAAACGCCGTCATCGTCGACGCTGTTCGTACCCCGGGCGGAAAGCGCAACGGGAAGCTCAAGAACTGGCACGCAGTCGATCTCGCTTCTGAGTCGCTCAAGGCCATCGAAAAGCGCAATGGAATTGATCCGGCGATCATCGATGACGTCATCACCGGCTGTGTGATGCAGGTCTCGGAGCAGGCGCTCAATATCGGCCGGAGTGCTGTGCTCGCAGCCGGTTGGCCCGAGAGCGTTCCGGCAACCACCATCGATCGTCAGTGTGGTTCCTCGCAGCAAGCCCTGCACTTCGCCGCTCAGGGCGTGATGGCCGGTGCCTATGACATCGTCGTCGCTTCGGGTGTCGAGGCAATGTCTCGGACCCCGATGGGCTCCTCCGTTGTTCGCGAGCTTGGTTTTCCTTTCGGACCTCGGGTCATGTCTCGCTACAACCTTGTCTCACAAGGTGAGGGAGCAGAGCTGATCGCCGAGAAGTGGGGCATTTCTCGTGACGAGCTTGACGCCTACAGCGTCGAGTCACACCGCAGGGCCGCGCAAGCCACGGCCGAGGGACGCTTTGAGGGCGAGATCATCCCGATCGCCATCCGCGACGAGGCCGGCCAGGACACCGGCGAAATCATGACCACCGACGAAGGCATCCGTGCCGACTCCTCGGTCGAGTCACTCGCCAAGCTCCGCCCTGCATTTCGCGAAGACGGCCGTGTGACTGCGGGGAACGCATCACAAATCACCGACGGCTCATCAGCCGTTCTGGTGATGAGCGAGGAGAAGGCTTCAGAGCTTGGTCTCACCCCTCGTGCACGCTTTCACGCCTTCGCTTTGGCGGGCGTCGACCCCGTGACCATGCTGACCGGCCCGATCCCCGCCACCGCCAAGGTCCTCGCCAAGGCAGGCATGACGCTTGATGACATCGACCTCATCGAGATCAACGAGGCATTCGCCTCAGTCGTCCTCGCCTGGCAGAAGGAGTTCGACGCTGACCTCTCGAAGGTGAACGTCAACGGCGGTGCTATCGCCCTCGGTCACCCACTTGGTGCATCAGGCGCCAAGTTGGCTGCCACCCTGCTGAACGAACTCGAGCGTACGGGTGGTCGCTATGGCCTCCTCACGATGTGCGAGGGCGGCGGGCTGGCAAACGCCACCATCATCGAGCGTTTGGGCTGATCTGAATCAGCGTTGTGCGGTCAGGGCCGTACCAGCACCCTCGTCGAGGAGTGATGGTGCGGCCCTTGTCGCGTTCCGATGGCTCTTCTCCAGATCCGAGCTATCGAAATCGAGTTGCCATGGCGAAGCCTGCAGCGATGATCGCGAGGCCAGCGAGGAGCAGCCAACCGGACGGCTGACCGAACACTCCGAGATAGTTCATGAGGATCACGAGTACTCCGAGAACCAGCAGAAGCAGAATCGTGGGCCCAAACCAGCGAGGACTGACTTTCTGTTCCTTGGGGATTGGTGGCGTGTAGCGCCCACCATCCTCAGCGTTGACGTAGCGGCCAACCGTTGACTGGGTTCGTGCAGAACCCTTGACGTTTGCTCGCCCCTTCGCGGAGCGCCCACGCCTCGATGAATTGCCTGGTCCCGACTTCTTGGCCATGAAACGAGACCTTAGCCACTAGGAGGTCACGCGACTCGGTCTAGCCTCATGACGTGAGCGCGCGCGTGCTGATCATCGACAATTACGACTCCTTCACCTACAACCTTGTGCAGGAGTTGGGAGAACTCGGGGCGGATCCCGTCGTGTACCGCAACGACGCCATTGACGTCAGTGGCATCATCGCCGAGCAGCCCGACGCCTTGCTCATCTCGCCGGGACCCGGGCGACCTGAGAGCGCCGGGATCTCCTGTGCGGCGATCGAAGCACTCGCCGGAACGATGCCGATCCTCGGGGTCTGCTTGGGACACCAGGCGATCGGGATGGTCTTTGGCGGCCACGTGATTGCCGCTCCCACCCTGATGCACGGGAAAACCTCCTCGATTCGCCACGCAGGAGTCGGCGTCTTCGCCGGACTTCCTGACCCCTTCGTCGCCACTCGTTATCACTCGCTCATCGTTGACCGTGCCACGCTCCCCGACGTCTTGGAGGTCACCGCGTGGACTGATGATGGGGTCATTATGGGTGTGCGCCACCGAGAACTCGACGTTCAGGGCGTTCAGTTTCACCCTGAGTCGATCTTCACTCCGTCAGGCAAGGATCTCCTGCAGCGATTCCTCGACAGCGCTCGCTAATCCGACACTCCTGCGAGAGAGCGGACGTCCAGACTTCCTCGTGATCCCTCGTGCCCCGAGGGGACGAAGGCCTCAGGGGACGGTGGTCGTCGTCGATGTGGTCGATGTGGTTGAGGAGGTTGGTGGTGTTGCTGGGCAAACCCCGATGGTGACCGTTGACCCGGACTGGACCTTGACGCCACCAGACGGGGACTGACTCACAACAGACCCAGTGTTTGAAGCCGAGCAACCCGCCGAGGCAGTGGTTGCCGAGACACTCAATCCCTGCGCCTGAAGAATGGCCGTGGCCTGTCCCTGTGAGGATCCGATCACGTTCTGGATGATCACCTGGCACGACCCGGATGAGAGCACGAGGGCCACCGCTGCTCCTGGCTGCGTCGTGGCGCCGCCGCCCGGCGTACTCGCCGTGACGAGGCCCTTGGCATAGTTACCCGAGCATTGTGTCGACGTGGCACCCACGGC
Organism: Actinomycetes bacterium; assembly: GCA_037142475.1. Classification (GTDB taxonomy): domain Bacteria; phylum Actinomycetota; class Acidimicrobiia; order Acidimicrobiales; family RAAP-2; genus CAIUMH01. The sequence goes on along the minus strand of JBAXAR010000013.1, from coordinate 12,674 downwards.
AAGATTGGCTTGCCCGAGCGCTGTGCTGGCTTGGCCGAGCGACATCCCCACCACGGAGGGAACCGTGACGGTGGCAGCAGCACCGATGATCGTGAGCGTCACGATCGAGTTCTTGTCGACCTTCCGACCGGCCCTCGGATCCTGACCAACCACCGTGTTTGGTGGCAGCTGCTGCGGATTCGCGGTGGTGGTAATGACCCGGAAGCTCAACCCTGCAGTCGTGAGGCGCGCTTCGGCATCGGCAAGAGGAAGGCTCTGGACGTTTGGCACAGGGATTTGTGATCCCACCTTGCCATCCGAGATGGTCAGGTCGATACGTTCACCCTTCGCCACCGGCAGACCGGCCGATGGATTGGTCGCCACCACCGTGCCGGTGGGCTTGGAGCTGGTCGTTCGACTCACCGTCCCGACCTTGAGGCCTTGCTCCTTGAGCACCTTGCCCGCTTCGAGGTAATTCTTCCCGATGAGATCAGGCATCGTGAGCGGACCGGTTGCCTTTGAGTTCCGCACGAGGGCAAATGAAGCAATACCAAGAGCGAGGACGAGGACCGCCACCAAGGCAAACCACCACGGCTTCCGTGATCGCCGGCGGGCGAGATCGGTGCGCGGACCTGGGAAAACCGGAACTGCCTGTGTGGTGTTGATGGCGTCCATCATCGTCGTTGCGCTGACTGCTCCAGCGGCGGCCGAAAGGAGGGGATCCTGGGCCACGACGGGCTTCCCGTCGACGAAACGGAGGAGGTCTGTTCGCATTTCCTCCGCCGAGTCGTAGCGATCGTCGGGTTTCTTGGCAATGGCCATCATGGCGATTGCCTCGATCGGGACCGGAATGTCGGCCTTGAGATCACGGGGCAGCGGGGCCTGGTCGCGAACATGCTTTGAGGCGACGGCCACGGGAGAGTCTCCCTGGAACGGAGGCCGCCCGACGAGCATCTCGTAGAGGACGATGCCGAGCGAATACACGTCGCTTCGAGCGTCGACTGGCGCGCCCTCGGCTTGCTCGGGTGAGAAGTACGTGGCGGTGCCCATCACCGATCCTGCTTGGGTCAGGCCTTCTTCGGTGTTGATTGCTCGCGCGATGCCAAAGTCAGTGACCTTGACCAGGCCGTCGGTGGTCAGCAGAACGTTGCCGGGCTTGACGTCCCGGTGCACAACGCCGTTTCGGTGGGCATAGGACAGGGCGGCGGCGACATTCGCAGCGATGATCGCCGCTCGCGTCGGCTGCACGATGCCTTGCTCCTTGATGGTGGTCGACAGCGGCTCGCCGTCGATGTACTCCATGACGATGAAGTACGTCCCGTCGTCCTCACCCCAGTCGAAGACCGGGACAATGTTGGGGTGCGACAGTTTCGCCGCCGCCTGTGCTTCGCGGCGGAAGCGCTCAACGAAGGTCAAGTCGACGCTCAGCTCGGGGAAGAGCACCTTCAACGCCACTACGCGGTCGAGGAGAATGTCATGGGCTCGGTAGACCTGGGCCATGCCACCACGCGCCACGAGGTGCGTCAGTTCATAGCGACCTGAGAAGGTCCGCGCCTGCGCTACCGGTTCCATTGGTGCCTCAGCCTATTGCCCAGCGAGCATCGATCCCGTGACGGGTGCACGGCCTGCATGGAAGATTGTTCTGATCCAAGGGTCGAAACCGTCATGCCGGACAGGTCGTCGCTGTATTGGACACGGGGAGATGAAGGGCGAGGGCAAGTGCGCCCTCGATCATGCACTTCATGATCGGACCCGCCACTTCTGCTCCGGTCGCCGACAGGGCCTGATTTGGTAGGAGTACCGCAATGGCCACCACAGGACGGTTTGCCGGAGCAAACGCGATCATCCAGTCGTCGGTCTTGAGGTTGACATTGGTTGCCGAGGTCTGCGCAGTACCCGTTTTTGCCGCCACGTCGTTGTCCGGACGGAAACCCACGCTGGTGGCCGTCCCATTCGTGACGACCTGACGCATGAGGCCTGCCACCGTGGCGGCCACCTGAGGCGATGTCGCAATCCTCCAGGTGTGCGGTTGGTAGCGCTGAACAAGATTGCCCTGTTGATCCCTGATCTCACGCAGGAGGTGGGGAGCTTGAATGATTCCCCCATTGGCGATCGCCGCCGCCACCAGTGCGTTTTGCAATGTTGTCGCGGCGACGTCTCCCTGACCGATCGCGCCGTAGGCGAGGAACGGCTGGTTGTACTTGAGCTTGTCGGGAGTTGGAAACACCGAAGTAGCCACTCCCGGGAGGTCAAGTGGAGGTCGAGAATTGAAGCCGAACTGGACTGCCTGTTCCCACATCGTGGTTGCCCCGAGGTCGAGTCCGAGTTGCGCAAAGCCCGTGTCGCAGGAGGGGGGCAGCATCTGAGCCACCGTCCCACCGCACGTACCGCCACCGAAGTTCTGGAGCGGGAGTGGGGTATTTGGGATCGTGATCTGGTTGACCGATGGGTAGACGTTGTTCGCCAGGGCAGGATTCTTGGCGTAGGCAGCAGTTGACGTGATGACCTTGAACGTCGAGCCGGGGGGGAACGCTCGCTGGAAGGGAATTCCGCCGAGTGGAGAGAGTCCATCGGCATTGGGCGTCTTGAAGACGTTCCATGCCACACGCTCTTCGATTGATGCTTGCGCTACCAGCGGGTTCGGGTCGTAGGAGGGGTTGCCGTACATAGCGAGTACTGCACCGGACACTGGATTGATCGCCACCACCGCACCATCGCGGCCGGCGAGTTGGCTCCGCGCCAACTCTTGGAGGGCTGGCTGGATGGTGAGGGCCACCGAGTCAGTTGACGTTGTCGGCTTCAGGAGTTCTGAGATCGTGTTGGCGGGCTGTTTGTGGGTGACGAGTGAGGAGTTGTACTGCGCCTCGATGCCCCATTTGCCGTAGATGGGTGAATCAAATCCGGTGATCTGCCCCATCAGCGATCCTGTCGGATAGACCCGCTGATACTTGTAGACCCCGGTCGGCGTTTGGACCGAACGCGCCAAAACGGTCCCGTCAGCAGCCAAGATTTTTCCGCGGCCCAAGCTCAGCCGGGTCTCAACGTTCCGAGGATTCTTTGGGCTCGCAGCGAGCTCGTGACCTCGCCGAAACTGGATGTTGGCAGCTTGGACCAAGACGACGCCGAGAAGAAGCATCATCACCATTGCCAAGATTCTGATTCGCTTCGCCATCCGATCAGCCGGGAAGTGTGGGGTAAGTCACAATCGCCCCGGGAGCCGAGGTAATCGGCGGCGACACTGTGGGGGTGGGGATCGGAATCGTCGTGGGAGTGATGACCTGCGCAGGGGGAATCGCCGCTTGGGTCTGGCGATACTCGTCGGCCAGATTGGCGACGTACCGCTGCGCTGCCTCCAAGGTGGGCTCTGGGACGTCATTGCGAAGAGCGGGTTGGCGCGTCGCGAGAACCTGATCCAGCGGCGTTGGTGAGACAGTCACAAGTTTCGGCTGGAACCAAAGCACGCCGCCAGGACGACCTTGGTAGATGACGATCGATCCTCCTTGAGCCGTTACGTAATAGGCGCTCGTCGCATACCAACGCAGGAAGTACCACGCCCCCGCCAGCACGCCAAGCAAGAGGACAAGGAACATCAGCACCCGGAACGTCACGGCTCGTTGAACACCCAACCGGCGACGACGAGCCAACCATCCTTCTCGACGGCCAACCGGTGGCGGCGAAATTGCTCCGATGCCAGGGGCGGCTGTCTCGCGCTTCGGGATGCTTACGGTCGCCGCAGGAGCGGTCACGATGCGATGTGCAGCGGTCGACTCGCCCGTCCCCTCGGCGATAACGGCATCGATGATGACGACCGAAATGTTGTCGGAGCCGCCGTGCGCATTCGCCCTCCGTACGAGGTCCTCGGCCGCGGCTGTGGGATCGACAAGGGTACTGAGGACCCGTTCGATTTCCTCGTCGCTGATCTCGTTGGTCAAACCATCACTACAGAGGAGAACTCGATCACCCTCGGCGAGGATCAGGTCGAAGAGGTCGATGTCGATGGAGCCCTCGATGCCAAGGGCGCGGGTAATGACATGACGTTGCGGATGGCGAGCAGCCTCGGCCTCCGAGATGTCACCGCTCCGGACCATCTCCGCTGCCAGGGAGTGGTCATCGGTCACCTGCCGGAGCCTTCCGGCGTGAAAGAGATAGCCCCTTGAGTCCCCCACATTGGCGAGCACGAGGACATCGCCAGCATCGGAACCGATCAGACTGGCGGCCACCACGGTGGTCCCCATGCCTGCCAGGGAGGGGTCATCTCGGCTGGCCGCAGCTATCGCGTCGTTGGCGCCTCTGATTGCATTGACGAGGCCTTCGGCGCTACTGGTCGAGCCCATTGCCGCATCAAGCGCTGCAACAGCAGTAGCTGAGGCCACTTCTCCGCCAGCGTGGCCGCCCATGCCGTCGGCCACGGCAAACACGGTGGCTCCGGTGAGCACGCTGTCCTGGTTGATCGTCCTGACTCGTCCCGTGTCGCTGGCCGAGCCGGCGCGCAGGACAGTCACCTCGTTACCTCAAGAATGGTCGATCCCGCTTGGAGGAGATCACCCTTGGAGAGCCGCGTCGGGACCACAATCCGCTCTGCGTTCACGTAGGTGCCATTGGTCGAACTCATGTCCTCAACGAAAAGATGGGTCCCGTCAAGAAACAGCCGCGCGTGAAAGGTTGAGGCGTAGACATCGTCAGGCATCGCCAGATTGCACGTCACCGATCGACCAATGCTGATCTCGGAACCTGGCGTGACCGTGATTCGCTCACCGACACGCTCCAGCGGTTCGATGATTTCAAGTGCCAAGCCCTTCTGAGAGCCTCGGCGGCGTTCCTTGCGGCGCCCTCCGGGTCGCGTCTCGACATAGACAGCACGGATGACACGGAGAAAAAACAAAAAGATGAGAACCACCACGAACCACTGGAGTGGTCGGATGATTGCTTGGTAGTCGGTCGAAAGCACCATCGCGAAGTCTCCCGTCACCGTGTCTCAAGCATCAGACGCGAGATACCGATGTAGATCTCATCCCCGTCTTGGAGAACCACCGATCTGATCGCCATCCCGTTGACCTTGGTCCCGTTGGTTGACCCCAGGTCGTTGAGAACGATGTCCTCACCTTGCCGGATGATCTCCGCGTGGCGTCGCGAGACATTTGAGTCGTTCAGGACGATCGCACAATCCGGGAGTCGGCCGATCACGATCGCTGTTGTGCCCACCGGAATTCGTCGACCATCGGCCATCGCGATGACTGCCTCATGGTCGCCCTCTTGCACCCTGGCCGTCACGCCAACATGACCAGCTCTCAGTTTCGTGCTCTCGAAGATGTCGACCTCGACGGGCCCGAGGAGGCTGTAGCCCTCTGCCTCGGCGTGCTCACGCGCTGCTTCGGCAAGCTCGCGGACCAAGGCGTCAACGTGGGTTGAGAAACGGTCCACATCCGCTGATGAAAGCGACACTGAAAAGGCATTTGGAGCCACAAGACGCCCGCGCAAACTCACCCTGCGCTGCAGGTCCATTTCGCGAGTGAGTCGTCGACCGATCTCCACCGGCTGCAGGTTGCTGCGAAACGGCCGGGTGAGAGATCCCTCCACGAGACGCTCGAGTCGTTCCTCGAACCGCTTAAGCCCCATGACAACTCAACAATACCGGTGAAGATGACCACCAATGGGATGCAGGAGGCCGGAATTTTCTGGCTCGGGGACCCGGTCTCGTCGTGGGGTAGTCTCATTCTTCACTCGGGCGAGTGGCGGAATAGGCAGACGCGCTGGATTCAGGTTCCAGTGTCCGAAAGGATGTGCGGGTTCAAGTCCCGCCTCGCCCACCACTCCGGTGAATTGCCTTCACCGTCCGCGCGTGAGAGACATGGATGATGGAGTCCTCCTTGTGAGTTCCAACGAACCCACCGCTCAGCGGCGGCATTTGGTCTTTGACTTGTCCCAAGGGCCGATGTTGCGGGTCTCCGTTTTGATTGCCGCACTGACTCTTTGGCTACTGGGGATCAGTATTCCGCTCTCATCGACCGCCGGAGGCGCCGCCGGGCCAACACCTCCGGCCCTTACGACGAATCGGCTCATCGTGGCCTACGACGCAACAGCCATACCTCGGAAAACCTCTGCGCTTCTTCAGCGATCGATGCGGACACAATCCGCTGTCTCGCATCAACGGATTCGATCAATCGGCTTTGGGATGCATTCGGTCCTGCTTGCCAAGCCCATCTCGCTGTCGGCGGCGACTGATCTTGCGTCGGCCGTGTCCAAGACACCCGGGGTTGCATGGGCAGAACCCGATCGGATGGCATCTATCACCACCACGCACGAGACACCCGCTGACTGGGGACTCGACCGTATCGATGCGCGAGCAGACCTCGACAACAGCTACTCCTACGACACCACCGGAGCGGGTGTGACGGCCTATGTCGTCGACACCGGCATCCTCAGCACCCACCAAGATTTCTCCGGTCGCGTCCGGAGCGGTTTCACGAGTTTCTCGACTGGGGGGACGACGGACTGCAACGGCCACGGGACCCATATCGCCGGCACCATCGGGGGGACCACCTACGGCGTGGCGAAGGGCAGCACGCTTGTAGCGGTCCGGGTCCTGAATTGTGCCGGGAACGGTTCGGTGTCCGACGTGATCGCCGGCTTGGAGTGGATTGCCAATGACCACATCCCCGGAACCCCGGCCGTCGTGAACCTGAGCCTTCAGGTCCCCGCCATCGACATCGGCCTCGACACCGCCGTCACGAGCCTCATCGATCAGGGAATCAGTGTGGTCGTGGCGTCGGGGAACAACACAGCAGACGCCTGCGCCCACAGTCCCGCCGACGTCGCCAGTGCAATCACGGTCAACTCATCGTTTCGTACAGGCCTCCATGGCGTCGACTACCGATCGGCCTACTCCGACTTTGGCCCGTGCACCGATCTCTACGCCCCGGGCCAGTCGATCACCTCTGCGTGGATCGGCAGTGACGCCGCCTCCAAGATGATCAGTGGCACCTCGATGGCTGCGCCCCACGTCGCTGGAGCCATCGCTCGACTTCTCGAGCTCCATCCTTCAGATTCTCCCGCTCAAGTCTCAGACTCCATAATGCTCAGCGCGACACCAATCGACTTCGGTTCCCCGATGGCTGGAGATCCAAACAAACTTTTGTACGCGGGGCTCGCCGGACCCTCAATCTCATCACCCCCCTTGGGCGTGGTTTCAACCGTCAATGACACCAGCGTCACGGTCTCGTGGTCACCACCCTCGTTCAGCGGCGACAGCTCGGTGACGAGTTACACCGCCGACGCATGGACCGCATCGACTGCCGGATCCTTGGTCGCCTCATGCACCACCTCGATCGCTCCGTCATGCCAGCTCACCGGGTTGGTGGCCGGGGAACGCGTCTGGATCGATGTTGTTGCCACCAACTCCACAGGAACGAGTGATCCATCGACCCCAAGATTGGCGACTCTCATCGCGCCGGGCATTCCCGATGCACCCTCCATCGGGACTGTGACAGCGCTGACTTCCACGACCGTGACACTCTCGTTTTCCGCCCCCCTTCGCGACGGCGGATCACCCATAACGTCCTACGTGGCGACGACCTCGCCCCAAGGGGGCTCCGGAACCGTGACAGGCCCTTCTGGTGGAACAATCGCCGTCGCCGGCCTCATGCCCAACACGACCTACTCCTTCACACTCACCGCCATCAACGGCGTCGGTTCCTCGATGGCGTCGACCCCATCAAGCCTTGTGACCACACTGCCTCCCCCCCTCGCACCCTTCCAACCTCGCGCCGTGACCGTCGCTCCGGCAGGACACCGGGCAACCGTGACCTGGTCGGCTCCGAGCCCGACAAATGGACCTCCCCTGAGCCGATTCACCGCACGATCATGGACGACCCAATCGGGCGGAACGCTGACTCGCTCCTGCAGCCCAGCCCATGCAACGGCTACAACCTGCACCATCTCAGGTCTCACCAATGGTCAGACCTACTTCGTCGACGTCGTTGCCAAGAACCGTGCGGGAACAGGGTTCCCATCAGTTCGGGTGGCCGTGACACCGGCCACCGTCCCTTCATCTCCGCGTCACATCCACGCGTCGTATGCCAGTGGAGTGGTGACCACGAATTGGTCGGCTCCGGCATCCGATGGTGGGGCACCTATCACTTCAGTGACCACCGAGGTTTGGTCAGCCCCACATGGTGGAATCCTCAGGGGGACCTGCACCACCACGCTTTCGCAGTGTTCGATTCCTGGACTCTCCGCCACCCCGACGTCCTTTGTCGATGTAGTCGCCTCAAATTCCATCGGTCCTGGGCGACCCTCATCAAGGAGTTCGGTTTCTGGGACTCACCTCCAGAGGACAGGAACACCGAATCAGCTCAAGGTGCTGATCGCTCGGAGAACTGGACCAGCAAGTCCCTAGGACTACTCGCCCGATTCGACTCGCGTCGGTCACCACGCCGACGCCTCGATCAATCACCGTACATGGCGGCCACACGCTCTGACCACGGGGCCTCGGGGGAAGCCAATCCACCAATCACCCGATGCCAATCCCAGCCCGAGCAGCCCACAACATCGAAGCGCTCTAACCTCTCAGGCTGTGAGGAAGTCACGTTGATGAGAGCGCGCATAACCACAGGCAGTGTCGGAACCGCCACTCTCCATCCACGAAAAAGTCTCATCGTGGTTGCGGCACTTCTCGCTGCGTTGCTCTCGATCCCCGCTGGAGCGCAAACCCCCATTGGGGCAGGAAATGCGGGGACGAATCGGGGTGATGATGGGCGCACCGCCTGGTATCCATCGGCCAGCGCTCCAACTCCCCACGCCGTCTCAACCTCCTACGTCAAGCGATTCAACACTCCGCTCTCCGGACAGGTCTACGGCCAACCGGTGATCTCTCGCGGCACGTTGATCGTCGTGACAGAGAGTGACGATGTTGTCGGCCTTGACCCGATGACAGGCGCTCTCCGATGGACCACCACACTCGGGTCACCCGTTCCCTCAACCCAAATCGGCTGTGGCGACATCGATCCGACCTATGGGATTACCTCCACCCCGGTCGTCGATCCGGCCACCGGGATCGTCTACCTCACGGCCCACACCATGGCGCATCGAGGTCCACCGGGTGCTTCGGTCATCAAGATGTATGCAATCGACCCCAAGAACGGCTCGATCGTTCCTGGATTCCCAGTCACCATCGCAGGATCTGCCCAAAATGATCCGACGTGGACCTTCTCCGCGCAGCAAGAAGGTCAACGGCCGGGCTTGGCGTTGGTCAACGGCGTCGTCTACGCCGCATTCGCCTCACACTGCGATATCACGCCGTGGAACGGTTGGATCGCTGGCGTGTCCACTGTGGGTCGGCTCACCACCTTGTGGGTCGACGAGGCCAATGAAACGGGCCAGGGGGGCATTTGGCAAGCGGGCGCCGGTCTCGCCCAAGACCCCACTGGAGATCTCCTGGTCGGCGCCGGTAATGGGCCAGTCGCTCCACTTCAGACGCCGGGCAAGGCACCGGGGCAGCGTTCCTTGGGCAATGGAGCCCTTCGCTTGCACATCAAGCCCGACGGCACCATCAAGGCCACTGACTTCTTCCAGCCCTATGACAGCACCTGGCTCAGTTATCGGGACCTTGACTTCGCCTCGGGTGGCGTGGTGATCCTGCCCGACGCCATGGGATCGACCACGACCCCCCATCTAGCCACCACGGTCAATAAATCCGGCGATGTCTTCCTCCTCGATCGAGACAACCTGGGCGGGATGGCGGCGGGAGCCAACGGCGGCGACGCGGTCATCGCTCGTCTCAATATTGATGCTCGGGTCTGGTCCACTCCATCGGTCTGGCCTGGCGACGGAGGCGTTCTCTATGTCACAGGCGGAGGGACCCGAGGCGGCAGTGCACCACTCGTGGCGCTAAAAGTCACCAAATCAGGAGGCTCCTCCGGCCTGCGCGAGATCGGTGCGAGCGATCCGGATTTCACCTTCGGATCCGGATCGCCTTCGATCTCTTCGGTGTCGACGGCCAGCGGAACTGGTGTGGTCTGGGTCACTCGATGCTCGGATCGTGCCTGCGTTGACACGTCACTCGACGCGTATGCGGCCAAACCGGTCGACGGCCAGCTCCTTGAGATCGGGAGTTGGCCCTTGGGGACCGGCACGAAGTTCGTGCAACCACTCATCTGGCACGGACTGGTCTTTGTCGGCAATGGGTCGAGCATCGTGTGTGTTGGACCTCGTCCTTCCACCTCTGCCATGGCCACGTACCTCACCGGAACAGCGGTCGTCGATACTGCCAGCACGATCGGATCGATCCATATTGAGTCGGTCCTGCCCATCACCGTTCGCGGGGTGACCTTCAAGAACGCTGCCTTCTCCTTGGCTCCGGCCGCCCCCAGCGCGCGTCGCGCGGCACCAGCGACATCTCTGGACATCCCCGTGAGCGTCCTGTCTCGAGCGCGAGGGGAATTCACGACCGTCGCCACCGTCGCCACGTCGGCTGGTCCGATCAAGACGACGGTCACCGCGCACGTTCGCGCCTCGGGTCCGCTCCTCAAAGAGTCTCAGGGCACTAGGACGGTGAGTCTGGGAGGAGTTGCCCCCAAAGACACCCTCACTCGTTCCTACCCCTTAATGAACATCGGGTCAGCCCCACTCGAGATCACGGGCATCTCTTCTCCCGAGGCACCCTTCGCCGTGGATGATTCGATTCTTGGTTCGATCATCGCTCCCGGGGAGACAATCTTCGTGACCATGAGCGTCGTCGGAGACAGTCTCGGCATCTCGACCGGAAGTCTCACCGTCACCAGCAGCGGGGGAACGGCCACCTTTGCGATGTCAGCTATCTCGCTGCCCTGAGATCAGGTTTCCCTGAGGCTCCGCCGGTCCTGCAGGCGCGGCGACCCATGGCCACCCACCGCGGTACTTCGTGCACCGCAGTGGATGACAGGATCAGATGCGCTCGATGATGATGGCCGGCGCCATTCCACCGGCTGCACACATGGTGATGAGGCCGAACTGCTTGTCCTGACGCTCAAGCTCATCGAGTGCGGTGCCGATCAGCATCGCCCCGGTGGCACCAATCGGGTGTCCGAGGGCGATTGCCCCACCGTTCACGTTGATCTTGTCGCGGTCGATACCGAGGTCACGGATGTACTTCTCCGGCACAACGGCAAACGCCTCGTTGACCTCGAAGAGGTCAATCTGGTCGATGGTCATACCCGCCTTGGCGAGAACCTTCCGGGTGGCCGGCACTGGTGCGTTCAGCATCAGGGTCGGGTCGTCGCCCATGTTGGCCGTGGCCACGACGCGAGCCCGGGGGGTAAGACCATTGGCCTTGGCGTAGTCAGGGCTCGTCATCAGGATCGCCGCGGCGCCATCGACGACACCCGAGGAGTTCCCGGCGTGGTGCACGTGCTCGATGGTCAGGTCAGGGAAGCGCTGGGCGACCATGGACCGGAACGTCGTTCCCTCATCGTCAAGGGCGATGTCGGCGATTCCCTCGAACGAAGCAGCAAGCTGACCGAGCTTCTCGGCTGTGGTGCCCGGGCGGGGGTATTCCTCAACCGCAAGGGCCAGTGAGCCGTCGAGGTTGAAGACCGGCACGAGGCTCTTATCGAAACGGCCTTCGGCAATGGCCACGGCGGCGCGCTCCTGAGACATCTGAGCGAGCTCATCGAGTGCCTGACGAGAGATTCCCTCGAGGGTGGCGATGGCATCGGCGGCCACACCCTGGTTCGGCTGCGGGATCAACGCACGAAGGTGCGTATTGCCCGAGTCGATGAAGTAGCCCGAGGCCGATGAGCGATTCGTCCCGTAGGACGACATCATCTCGGTACCACCGGCGACGACCACATCTTCCATACCGGACATCACCACTGCGGCAGCGAGGTTGGCGGTGGTGATCCCCGAGCCGCAGTAGCGGTCCAGCGTCATCCCGCTCGAGCGAATCGAGTAGCCGGCGTCGAGGGCAGCCATCCGGCCGAGGTCACCGCTCTGAGTCCCCTGCTGCATGCTGGTGCCCCAAATGATGTCGTCGACATCTTCGGTCTTGAGGTTGTTGCGCTCTGCCAGTGCCTTCAGGACGGCAGAACCAAGAAGCTGGGGGTGGAGGTCTGCCAGAGATCCCTTACCAACCTTCCCGAGGCCTCGTGGGGTGCGGCAGGCGTCGATGATCCAAGCTTCCGTCATGGCAGTGCTCCTTGTCGTTGACAATCGGTGAGTTCCAAGGTGCCCGACCTCGGGCGCCCCACAGATCGACGGCCGCTGCTCGTGCAACGGCGACGTTCCCCGGAGATCTTGGCATCTCGGAGCAGGTCCCGTCGCCTTGGCGCCGACGAGGGCATTGATCAGGGTATCGGCATCGACGTCAATCACTTCTCAGACGCCCAATCCCCTCGAGCGCGCTTCGTCGCTCTAGGGTCAGGGCTCAACGAACCCCTTGGAGGAGAAGCCGATGAGATCGCTGGAGGGGAGAGTCGCCTTCATCACCGGAGTTGCACGAGGACAAGGTCGGGCCCACGCCATCCGTCTTGCTCGCGATGGCGCAGCCATCATCGGCATCGATCTCTGCCAATCAGCCAGCACCGCCGCCGACTACGAGATGGCTACTGATGCGGACCTCGCAGAGACTGTTCGCTTGGTTGAACAAGATGGCGGCGAAATCCACGCATCCGTCGCTGATGTACGCGACGCTGCTGCCCTCCAGCGCTCATTCGATGCCGGCT
>JBAXAR010000012.1:0-29900 GCA_037142475.1 Actinomycetes bacterium | reverse complement strand
GGGATGATCTTGGTGATCGTGAGGAGCTCTTGGCAGAGCTTGACGTAGAGGTCGTTCTTCTTTCCAGCAAGGACCGTCTTGCCATCGGCATTCTTTGCGGTGCCACCCACGGGGAAGTTCTTAGGAAACGCGGCCTTGATCTCCCCGGGAATCTGTTGGCGCAGGTCCAGCATTCCTTGGGCATCGATCGTCTTGGCTGCGCTCACCGTGTTCTTGTGGAGCTCGTCGACCAACTGGGCCTGAGCAATCCCGGCCACTTTGTTGACAACCACAAACCCGATCATCACGAAAATCACGGTGAACACGAGGGTGAAGGTGACCAACATCTTGGCCCGCATTCCGAATCGGACCTTGGGGATCCTGTGCTGCTGATCGGCATCAGGAAGAGGAACCTGGAGGGGAGCGCCAGAGGGGGGTGTTGCGGTCAAGACGTCGGCCATAGTGTTCACTCCAGTGAATGGTGGAGTCCACAGTATGATTCATTTCTCGAACGCATGTAAGGTTCCCACCACGGCGGAAAGCCGCTATCTGGGTTGCAGTACCAGTTGCATGAGGCAAAGTCGCTGGGCAAAGAACTCGGGTCAGAGATTCCGATAACCAAACCAAGAGGGTGCGTCATGACTACGGTGGTTTCCGTCCATTCCTTCCGCGGAGGAACCGGTAAAAGCAACACGACGGCCAACGTGGCCGCTCGCCTCGCCGCCTCCGGAGCACGAGTCGCCGTGATCGACACCGACATCCAGAGCCCAGGAGTCCACGTTCTGTTCGGCTTCGAGGACACCCCTGAGCCAACCTTGAACGACTACCTCTGGGGAAAATGCAGCATCGCTGAAGCTGCCCACGAGATCACCGCCACGGTGGCGAAGGACATGGGAGTGAGCGACGGCGGCAAGCTCTGGCTCGTCCCTTCCAGCATCAAGCCCGGTGACATCGCTCGAGTCTTGCGCGAGGGCTACGACGTGGGAACCCTGAACGATGGATTCCGCAACCTCGCCAAGGACCTCAACCTCGACTACCTCATGATCGATACCCACCCGGGTCTCAATGAAGAGACATTGCTGTCGTTCACCATCAGCGATGTCCTCTTGCTCCTGCTGCGACCTGACCGCCAAGACTTCCAAGGCACCGCCGTCACCGTGGACGTGGCCCGCCGTCTCGATGTTCCGAACCTGTTCTTGGTGCTCAACAAGGTCCCGAGCGGCATCGACCTCGAAGACCTTCGCCAGCAGATGACCGACTCGTACGCGTCGGAGACCATCGCCATGCTTCCGCTCTCTGAGGAAGTTGTCTACAACGCCTCCGGGGGCTTGTTCTCGCTCACGTCGCCCGATCACCCATGGTCACAACAGATCGCAAGCATCGTCGAACGGATCAGGGCCTAAGACGAGGCCCGGAGCGGAGGTCCTTCATGGCACCACTACCACCTGACAACGATCCAGAAGCAATGCTCGGCGTGGCCGATTGGACTGAACTGCCGACCGATGAGCGCCGATGCCTTCGCTGGATGCTGCGCACCGGAGAGGTCACCATCGAACAGACTTCGGAAACTCTTGTGGTCGATGCGGTGCGGGCCGAGGAGATCCTTGAGTCGCTGGTCACTCGCCAGCTGGCAATCCGCATCGAGGAGCGGATTGTCTACGTCGGCAAAGTGGGCCGCCGGACCGCCAGATTCAAGCCCGGCGGCATCTGGGACGCCCTTGCCGACAAGCTCATCGACGATTGACCATGGCTCGCCACACGGCGCCTCCCCACACGTCGTGACCGTCACCCAGGGCGACCCCACGAGGCAGCGTTGCTCAACGCACCACCGCTCGACCATCGAGGAAGCGAGCCCATGTCCAAGGATCTGATCGACACCAATGACCTCTCTCGTGGTGACCTCCATGGTCTGATCGATCTCATCGGGGCACTCAAGACAGCCGATCGAGAGGGCGCCGTGCCACCACTGCTCACCGGTCGGTCGCTCGCTATGCTCTTTGAACAAGCATCGACGAGGACCCGAGTCTCGTTCGAGGTTGCCATGACGAAGCTCGGTGGCCATGCCTTGTTCCTCAGGCCAGGAGAGCTCCATCTCGGCCAACGCGAGACACTGGGTGACACTGCCGAAGTCCTCTCCCGGATGTGCGACGGCATCATGGCCCGAGTGGCACTCCACCAGACCATCGTGGATCTCGCCGAGGTCGCCACGGTGCCTGTCATCAACGGATCGTCGGACTTCGTCCACCCGACCCAGGCGATCTGCGATGTTTTCACCATGAGTGAGCACCGTCCCGCCGATAAGGCGCTTGAGGACTGCACCGTCGTGTTCGTCGGCGACAAGACGCAGGTCTGTTCATCGCTGCTCTTCACTGCGTCGACCCTCGGGATGCACTTCGTCCATGCCGGTCCCTCTCGCTACCGCTCCCCCGACGAATGGGTGACCCTCGGCGAGGCGAACCTCGCCGTTGCGGGCCGAGGATCAGTGACGGTGACTGACGAGGTCGAACAAGCAGTGGCAAGCGCCGACTTCATCTATACGGATTGTTGGTGGTGGGAGGGCCAAGAGGACGAGATTCCTGAGCGTCGGGAAGCCTTCATGCCTCGCTACCAGGTGAACAAATCCCTCATGGCACACGCGCCCGCTGGGGCGAAGTTCATGCACTGTCTTCCGGTCTCTCGTGGGGTTGAGGCGACCGATGAGGTCATTGACTCCGATCGCTCCATCGTCTTCGATCAAGCCGAGAACCGACTTCACACCCAAATGGCGCTCTTGGTCTGGTTCCTCCTGCCGACGCTGCAGCCAGACTGCTCCCAGGCTGTGCGAGATGATCATGCAACAAGAATTGCCGGCCTTCTTGAGGCTCACAGCCGCCGCTAGGAACTCGACTCGGCCACTGTCATCCCACTGAGGACCCGTCGTCGCTTACGTCGCCTTGATGATTCGGGCAACGAGCACCACCAGCACGGTCAACGACAGCGAGACCTGCACCATCATCAGGCCTTTTGCGAGACGGCTCTTGATCCCCTCGGTCGTCGGTCCGAACGTTGAGTTGGCGTAGAACGACATGGCTAAGTAGTCAAACCACTTCGGAGGGCCGTCTGGATTGGGCCCACAGGGTGGAAAGTCGAAGGCCCCACCCTTGGTCGTTGAGTCAACGAGCTGGTACCAAAGCGAGAAGATCAGTGTGACCGAGATGATGATCAGGAAGAGGTCAACGATCAGGCCGAGTTGACTGGCGTTACTGAGCCTTGGAGACAGCACCATTGTGGCGATGTTGATCAGGACGTTGAGCGAGGCGACCGACAGATAAGCCACCATCATGGGCAGGGCAAAACGTGGGGTTGCCTTCCTCGCCAGGAGGGCCGTGAAGACCGAAAGGATGAGCATGACGGCGAAGAGAGTATTTCCGGCCTTCGAGACAGCGTCAATGATCGGCTGCGCTGCGGTGGACCCACTCGCAAAATGAAGCTTGGCCGTCAAAAGAAGGTCAAATCCTTCAATAGCCGCCATGACGGCGACAAAGAAGATCAGGTTGATCTTTCGGCCAGGACCACCCGCAGCCACTATCTCCTCAGGGCCGCCGATTGGGTCCATGAACACGTCATGCACGGCCTCAGAATTTTCCTGCTCGGTCATCGACGCGCTCCTACGTTCATCCGCTACGGGCCCTTCGAGGACCTCGCTGTATGAGTAATTTGAACACAGATCGTGGTTAGCAATGGCGGACGGTTGCCTCGAAATCGTCCAACCGCCAACCCACCCTCGTCGTTGTTCGCAGCGATCACGACGTGGGGATGACACCAAGAGAGTCCACTACCCCCGCTCCGAGCCACCAGTGCCGACCATAGACCCGTTACACCGCTAAGGTGTGAGGACAGAGTTGGGCGAGCACCCGTGTCGAGGGTGGAGCCGGCAGGTTTGACGGGGCCGGAAACCAGCAGCCCGTTGGTTGGGGCCACAAGAGACTTCCTCCAAAGAAACGACCTCATGGGTTGGAAGGCAGGAAGTATGACAGCGGCCGAACTCAACAGTGTGCCGGCATCCAACAGTTCAGCTGTGATGTGCGACATCCTCGCCCGAGACGGTGCGGTCATTATCAGTGGGCTCCTCTCACCGGCTGTGGTCAAGACGATCGAAGCCGATCTCGCCGCGTTTGTCGATGCACGAGAGCCCGGGTTCAATGGCTCCTTCGATACCTCGTTCTACGGCCCAAATACCAAGAGGATCCAGGGATTGGCCGCGAAGAGTCCCACATTCGTCACCGACTACCTCCTCCACCCTGCGCTCTTGGCGCTGGCTGACGGCATCCTTCTGCCGTCGTGCGGCAACTATTGGATGAGCCAAGCCGAGACCATCTACATCGGGCCCGGCGAGGAGCCGCAGGATCTCCATCGCGACGATGAGAACTGGGAGATTGCCGCACGGCTGAAGATCGACCTTCAGATCTCTGTCCTGCTTGCCGTTGGTGATTACGCCAAAGAGGTCGGCGCCACCCAAGTCGCCCCGGGTAGTCATCGTTGGGACCTCGAGCGACACGCCGACCCCTCGGAGGTCATCACCGTGGAGCTCGAGGCGGGTGACGCGCTCGTCTACCTCGGCAGCACCCTCCACGGCGGAGGCACCAACAGCACCCCCGATCGATGGCGTCGAGCGATCTACTGCAGCTACCTCGTCGGGTGGCTGACTCCCGAGGAGGCGGTTGCCCTCTCACTCACGCCCGAGATTGTCGCCACGCTCCCCCAGCGCGCCCGAGAACTTCTCGGCTGGTCCAGCGTCCAGGGGATCCCGGCGACAACCGAGGGTGCTGCTGCCCTCCAACTTTGGCAACTTGACCACGATGACCGTGAGCGGCTCGGCGGGCTCTTCACGCACCGATAAGCACGCCGCCTCGAAGGCTCAACGGCGAGCCGGAGAGCGCAGATAGATCACCGAGTGGGTCGTGGTCCCGGCGTGACGATGCTCGGCGAGTGCTCGATACTCGGGTGACTCCCACCATCCCTGAAGGGCCTCTTCGGAATCGAACTCCAAGATGACTGATCGGCCAGCGGCACGCTGGCCTTCAAGGATCACCGGATCGTCGTCGTAGGTAAGGAACCGTCCGCCGTGGGCGGCAAGGATGGGGAAGAACCCCTTTTCGTAGATGCGGTAGCGATCGGGGTCATCGATCGAGAAGTGGGCGATGAATCTGACGGGCTGGCCTTCGGGCATGGTCATCCTCTCGGTCGTTCGGTGGTTATCGGTGTGAGGCCAGAAGCGCATCGAGGAGCGCGTCGACACTCGGGCGGAGATCGACACGACCCAGACGCGTGAGCAGCAAGACTCCCTCAAATGCTGCCAGGAGTGCCAGCGCCAGGGTGGCTGGTTCGGTTGTCGCCACAAGATCTCCAGCCTCGAGGGACCGCTCGATCGCCACACAAAAACCCTGTTCGATCGCTCCGAGACCCGCTTCGACCGCCCGCCGGATCGGCGGGGCAATGAGGGCTCGTTGACCCGTGGTCGAGGTAAGCAGACAACCTCGCGGGACGTCCTCACCGGGAAACGGCTCGAGAACAGAAGTGAAAAACGACCGGATGCCGGTGATTGGGTCATCTCCGTCGGTGAGGTGACGGCGAACTCTCGCCGCCACCACGGTGGTGACGTAGCGATCGATAGCGGCGGCGACCAGCGAATCACGACTTTCGAAGCGCTGGTAGAGCGACGGTGCTTTGAGTCCACAGACTCGCTCGAGATCTCGAATCGACACGCTGTCGCAGCCGTCGCGCCAAAGAATCTCGACTGCACGGTCAAGCACCGCCGCATTATCGATGGTCAATGGTCTCGGCATGACCCTCCATTGTCGTTCCAAATTTCGTAACGGGCGCTACTTTACACACGCCAGACCAGAGCCGACTGGGATTCGTAACGGCGGACAACGTCATCGCTTGCACGACGATCGAAGCCAAGCGAAGTGACGCGACATGTCATACGGTATTTGGTGTGGTCGTTGTGCCACGATGATCAACTGCCACCGGGGGGTACCGCAGATGCTTCAGGTCTTCCGACTCCGTCGATTTCGACTTCGTCGCTTCACCGCAGCCGTCATGGCTCCGTGCGTCATGAGCGGTGCCTTCGTCTTGACTCAGGGTGCACCGGCGTGGGCAGCCACGACGTCGGGTTGCCCCCATGGGGCAACACCCACGTCGGCTCAGCTCAACGCCACCACCGGCGTCACCACCAAGACCATCAATGTCTCGAATATCTCGATCATCTCGGGCCCGGTTCCAGGTCTCTTCCAGGGCGCCCCCTATGGCGCTGAGGCCTACTTCGCCTACCTCAACTCCAAGGGAGGAGTCCACGGTCGCACGATCGTCATGGACTCTCAGGATGACGGCTTCTCGGGCACCCAGAACCAAGCCGACACTGCCGCCGCGGTCACCCACTCCTTCGCTCTGGTAGGCAGTTTCTCGCTCTTCGACAATTTCAGTTGCAAGGTCCTCGCCGACAACCCCGCCATGCCCGACGTGTCCGCCACGCTGGACCCTGGAACCAACTCACTGCCGAACGTCTTTAGCCCCCAGCCCATCGACCAAGGGGGATCGATGGCCGGGTACCTCCATCTCAAAAAGCTCTATCCGAAGGCCATCGGCCACACCGCCAGTCTGGTCTCAAACGTCGAAACGGCAATTGCCCAATGGCATGGCCAAGAAGCAGCGATGAAGCATGCTGGCTGGAAATTCGGCTACGTGCGCTACATCTCGCCCCTCGAGTCGAACTTCACGGCCGATGTCCTGAACATGAAGAAGAAGGGCATCGAGGCCGTCATGCTGTCCGCTGGCACCTCAGGGGTCTACGCCGCACTGGTCAAGGAGATGAACCAGCAGAACTTCCACCCGAAGGTCGTGGTGTCAAACGGCCCGATCTACGACAATTCCTTCGTCAAGAGCGCCGGAGGCACCAAGAACACCAGCGGCATCTGGCTCATTCAAGCCCTCTCGCTCTACCTCGGCCAGGATGCCAAGAGCACGCCATCGGTGAAGACCTTCAACACCTGGATGGCCAAGACTCATCCGGGCTTCAAAATCGATCTTTTCACCGTGTTTGGCTGGGCGTCAGCACAATTGTTCGCCCAAGCGTTGCAAGCTTCTGGCGATCACCCCACTAGAGGAAAGGTGCTCGCAGCGCTGAAGAAGATCAATAGCTTCTCAGCATCGGGCCTTATCGCACCAGCGAACCCGGCCAAGAAGATCCCACCGAACTGCGTCCTGTTCGCACGCATCACCAACGGTCACTTCGGTCGGGTCAAGCCCACGCCCACCAAGGGTTGGGACTGCTCGCAGCCCTACTACTCGATTCACGGGGCTCTTCCGAAGGTGAGCCCCTAGGCCACCCTTCAGCTCCCGACGGCGCCAATGACCGATGCCAACCTCAACGCTCCCAGAGGCCGACTGGGGCATCACCCGGCGCATAGTGACCGGGCAGACGTTCATGGGCCATGGCGCGCTCCATGCGCTTCTGCATCCCCGGCGTGAGCGTCCCGTCCGAGATCATGGCCATGAACAGATGAGTGGCGTTTCCGACATCGAAGAAGTCGCGCTGCCACGACCACGTGAAGTTTCCCGCGTAGACGAACCAACTTCCTCCGAGACCGGCGACCTCATAGTGGGTGCCATCGGGCTTGACGGCGTCAGCGATTTGGCGCCAGAGACCGAGCACTTCGCCTTTCACGTCGTCGATCAGCACGTGCTGATACGGATATCTCCAACCTCCGAGGCCCTCCATCTCAGTCCCAAGGGCGATCTCGAGGATCTCAGTGCGCCCCACGGCCATGAACTCGTCGTGGGTGCCCACGTTCCAGCCATAGGTGGCATCCTCGGTGTACATCTCAGCGAGTGCCGACCAGTCGAGGACTTCCTCGCACTGACGATTCGTGGTGAGCCAGTGCTCGACCATCTCTTCAATTTCCGCTCGGGGATAACCCATGACTCACTCCTCTTCGATCATGCGTAACGCGTGGGTGGGGCAGAACTTGACAGCAGCGAGCACCTCAGCGCGCTGCTCGTCGGAAGGTCGTTCATTCAGCAGCGTGACCGTCGTGGCGCGCTTGGGTACCTCAAAGATGCTCGATGCCTCGCTCTCGCAGACCCCATGGCCCTGACAAAGATCTCGATCAACGACAATTCGCATCACGACGAAGCCTTCAACCGCCGCCGATAACCCACGCGGACCGGCTGCTCAAGCTGGATGACCATCTTCGACATGTCGGCCCGATAGGTGTCCTCCGGCTGAGCGAGCTCGAGTTCAAAATCACGCAGCAGGACAGAGAAGATGGCCTTCAACTGCATCATGGCGAATGCTGCACCCACGCACCGATGGCGCCCGGCGCCAAAGGGGATCCAGGTCCACGGGTTCAGGCTGTCTTCGCCTCGGGGATCGATATAGCGGGCTGGATCGAACAGGTTCGGTTCGGGAAAGTCTTCGGCGATCCGATTCGACACCCACGGAGAGGCGCCCACCATCTGCCCGGCCGACACCGCAACACCGTCGACTTCGAAATCCTCCATCGCCATCCGGAGAAGGAGAATCAGCGGGGGGTGCATCCGGAGTGTCTCTTTCAAGCTCGCTTCGACCCACGGCATCTCACGCAGGGCCTGGTAGCTGACCTCAGATCCCGTGGCGTAGAGCTCGTCGAGCTCGTCGACCACGTGACGGAGATGCTCAGGAGATTTCAGCAGTTCAATGACCATCCACGATGCCGTCGTCGAGGTGGTGTGGTGACCGGCGAACATCATCGAGATGAACACGCCAGTGACCTCGTCGGCGGAGAACCGCAGGGCCCCGTCTTCGTGGGTGATCGACATGAGCACGTCGAGGAGATCTCGGTCCTCATCGGCTGGGGGGCCCGAGGCCACCCGGTCATCCATGATCCCTTGCACCAGGCCCACGAGCTTGATCCGTGAGGCATCTCGCTTCGCAAAACTCTCGATGGGCGCATAGGGATCGACGAAAGCAAGCGCATCGGTTCCCTGTTCGAGATCATGGTAGAGATCAGCGAAACGGCGATCGAGCTGATCGCGGAATCGTTTTCCAATGAGACAGGACGACGACGTGTAGATGGTGAGTTCGGCGAACCAGTCGAGCAGATCGATCTCGCCCTCGTCGCCCCACTCCGCCACCATGGTGTCGACCTCGGCGGCGATGGTAGCGGCATGGCCCCGCATGAATTTGTCCCGCAGGGCCTGATTGTGCAGCATCTCGCGCCGCCGCTCTGGCGACGCATCGAAGACCACGCCCTCTCCGAAGATGGGCTTCATGAACGGATAAGCCTCCGCCTGATCCAGAAGCTCCTCGGGGGCACGAAAGAAGAACTCATTCGGGCTGGCACCACTGAGGAGGACGACCTCGCGATCCGCGAGTTCGAAGAGACCAATGTCACCGCATTCCGCTCGCACCCGCTCGAGGAGCGCCATCGGATCCGTTCGGAGCTCTTCAAGGTGGCCGCCTGGCCTATCGCCCCCCGAGACTCTCAGTGGCTGACGCGGCCCGCTCCCGGTCATGATCCCCCCTCAGTGATCGGCGCCTCCGGCTGGAGTTCAATGGTCGTGATGTGGGTTCCTCGAGGGATGTTGATCGCGGCGAGGACTCCCTGCGCCACCCCATCGGGCCGCATGAAGTTCGAATGACGAGCCAGCCCCCAGGCGGTCCACTGCTCGAGAACTCCGGCGGTCACGTCTGGATCCCAGTCCATCCCCATCCCCGTCAGCGTCGGGCCCGGTCGGAGAACAGTGGCGCGCACGCCGGTTCCCTCGAGTTCCATTTGGAGCGCCCGAACGTAGCCCTCGAGTCCCCACTTCGAAGTGACATACGCGGCCATCGAGGGCCGCGGGCGCTCCGCTACGTCGGACGTCACAAACAAAATGTCACCTCTGCGGCGTTCCACCATTTCCGGCAGGAGTGCACCAACCAGACGATGCGTCCCCTCGATGTTGACGTTGAGGACTTCGTGAAGGTCAGCAGGCGACATGTCGAGCACGGCACCGGCTTGATTCAGCGCAGCGTTCGAGATGACGACCTCGATTCCCCCGACTGCCGCAACTGCTCGCTCAGCAAACCGCACGACTGAAGCATCATCAGCGAGGTCGAGTTCAATGGCGTATGCCTCGCCTCCGTCGGCCCGGATCTCGGCGGCGATGCGCTCAAGTTCCTCGAGACGCCGAGCACCCAAGACCACGGGGTGACCTTCTGCGGCAAGCGCCTGAGCCGTTGCGCATCCGATACCTGACGAGGCGCCCGTCACTACCGCAGGGCGACGCTCCGGATTGGGTGCGAATCGAGCCATCTCAGCGAACCTCCACAGTGGTCGGCAGGGTCGCAAACCCTCGAACGTTCACCGAATGGACCCATTCAGCCGCTGCCTCGTCGATCGAATAGCTATCGATCCGAGCCACGATCTCCTCCAGCGCGACCCGAGTCTCCATGCGAGCAAGTGGTGCTCCCATACAGAAGTGACGACCGCTCCCGAAACTCACGAGCTTGGTCGTGTCTCTGTCAATGTCGAAAGCATCCGCGTTCTCGAAGACCAACTCGTCGCGATTGGCAGACCCGATGAGGAGGAGGACCCGTTCGCCCTCGGCGATGACGGTGCCCGCCACTTCAAGGTCACTCCTCGTGGTGCGGAGCACCATTTGGCTCGATGCGTCAAAGCGCAGAGTCTCTTCAACCCATGAAGGGATCCTCGATGGGTCGGCGAAGACCTTCGCCGCCTGCTCAGGGTTCCTCGCCGCCCAGTACCAGGCATTGCCAAGGAGTTTCGTCGTCGTCTCATTACCGGCCACCACCATGAGAAACAAAAAGGCAATGATCTCGTTGTCGGTCAACTTGTCACCATCGATCTCGGCGTCGAGTAACTCCGACGTGAGATCGTCAGACCGATGTACCCGACGGAGCTTGACCATCTCGGCGTAGTAGACGACGAGCTCAAGGGCAGCCTCTTGTCCGGCGACCGGTACGTCGAAGAGTCCCTCCTCGCGGTGGACGACGAGGTCTGCGAGGCGGCGCAATTCGGGTCGATCGACTGTGGGCACCCCAATGAGTTCAGAAATGACGTCCATGGGGAGTCGCCCAGCGAAGTCGGCGATGAAGTCGAAGGTGCCGTTCTCAAGGGCAGGCGTCAGGTGCTCCACCGTGATCTCTCGGATCCGAGCCTCCATGCCGGCGACAGTCCGTGGCGTGAAGCCCTTGCCGATGAGCGTCCTCATCCTGGTGTGTCGAGGAGGATCCATAGCGAGGAAGGACATGACGCGATGGGCCTCTGGGCCGTAGGCCGAGGGATCAAGCGAGACCCCATTGGCATTGGAGAATCCATCGATGTTCCGGAAGGCGGCGAGCACGTCGGCGTGCCGGGAGAGCGCCCAGAAGTCGAATTCATCGTTGCGATAGACCGGCGCCTCTCGGCGCAGTCGCTCGTAAGTGGGATACGGATCCACATGGACCTCGTAGTCATAGGGACTGAACAGGTGCCGTCGCTCCACCGGAGTGCTCATGCGTCGCTCGACATCAGTCTTGCTGCCGCCACAACGAATTCGGGGACATCGACGTAGGCCATGTGGCCCATACCCGCCGAGAGCAGGGCGCCGAAGTAGGTCGTGACCAAAACGTCGACGATGCGACGATCTCGATCTGAGCCAGCGGCAGCGGCGAGGCGGCGGCGGATGTCGACACCAATGTGTTCTCGGAGCGCCTTGACGTCGCCATGCGAACTGAGCAGCGCCTGGGTGCAGGCGGCGACGACCGCTGGGCTGCCGCTGGTGATTTCTCCAAGGTCTGCCACCGCGGCACCGAGACGGTCAGCGGTTGAACCACTGGGGTCGACAACGGTCTCCCCCACTCCTCGTACTCGCCTCCAGAGCAGTTCAGCGAGTAGATGATCCTTGGAGCTGAAATAGGTGTAGGCCGTTGCAGGTGCCACGCCGGCCCGGCGGGCAACCCCGCGCACCGAGAGACCGTCGTAGCCGGTCTCGTCGACCTCTGCCTCGGTGGCGTGAATCAGCAGGTCGATGGCTTCAACCTGTCGATCGGTCAGCTGACGGCGCCTCGTCTCGTGAAGGGCGACACTCATCACGCCTCGATCTCTGATGGTTCGGTCGGCTTGGGTGGGATGTGAGGTGTCCCATCACGCATCGGGGGGTACTCGAAGGTAGCCGCCGTGGTCATCCGGACGATCTTGGTGATGTCCGCTTCCTCAAGAGTCTTGTTGGCATCATCGATCGTGATCTCCCAGCGACAGTGAGGCGACCGATCGTTCGGAACCCTCGGAGGACGGTGCACGTGGGAGATGTGGGCCTTGGGGTTGACGGCTTGCGCGGTGTAGTCGAAAGTCCCGTCTTCGATGTGATGACACATCCCGGTCACCATCGAGTCGCCCCATGGTTCAGCATCCATGAGCGCCCCGCAGTAGGCGAGCTCAAAGAATCCATGGCGGTCATCGACCACCTCGTAGCGAACATCGAGGTAGTGATGGGGAAATCCCGGGTCGAGCTGGAGCACCTTGAAGATCGCCTCGACACCGTCACCATAGATATTCATGATCTTGCGGAGGCGTTCGCCGTAGACAGGGCTCGCCCCTCGCCATTCCTCGATCGCCAGACGCTGCATCTCGGCCCCGCCATGGGCCATGCCGATCGCTCCGCACATAGAACGGTCGAGGATATGAACGATCTGTGCGAACTCCCTCACCAACCGCACCAGAGCTTCTTTCGATAGATCCTCGTAGCGAAAGTCAGGGTCGAAAGGCCCCGAGTAGTCGGATCGCTCGGCCCTGTTCACCGGAGTTGACTCCACACTCTCACTGGTCATAAGTCCAGACTATAGTCCAGACACTTGTCCAGTTTGAGGGGAACCTCTTCCCTTGCGACCGGTCGAGAACCAGCGCACACGACGACGGGAGCAGGGAACGATGTCCAGTCAAGAAGACCAGCACCATCAACATTCCCTCCCCAGTGTCGGCATCATCGGCCTCGGGGACATCGGAGCCGGGGCGGCAGCCAGCATCGCCAGTGCTGGTCTCGCCCTTTCGGTCTGTGACCTCCGCGACGAGGCCACCTCCCCATTCGCCGAGACCGCAACCATCGCTCTATCCCCTGCGGCCCTGGCCAGTTCCTCCGACGTCGTGATCATCGCCGTCGTCAATGATGCGCAAGTGCAGTCCGTACTCGAAGGCCCCAATGGGGTACTCGCCGGTGCCCGACCAGGAGCGGTGATCGTCATCGTCAGCACGATTTCGCCGAGCACTGTCGCTGAGGTGGCCATCCTCGCCAACGCCGCTGGCGTGGGGCTCGTCGATTGCGGTGTGAGTGGTGGACCAACTGCAGCCGCACAAGGCGAGTTGATCTGCATGGTGGGTGGCGCCGACGAAGACATTGAGCGCTGCCGACCCGCCCTCGAAGCCATGTCATCGCTCATCGTTGCCATGGGCCCGCTCGGCGCAGGCCTCATGGCCAAATTGGCTCGGAACGTTGTGCAGTACGGATCATGGCTTGCTGCGTACGAAGGGCAACGAATCGCCGAGGCTGCAGGTGTGGATCTTGGGAAGTTGGCAACGGTCATCAAGGCCAGCGATGCCAAGATCGGTGGTCCCGCCACGCTGATGTTCCGACCGACCATCACTCCCTTCGGGCCAGACGATCACCCTGGTCTTGTCGAAGCGATGCGAACCGCCGCTGTCCTCGCCCACAAGGATCTCCACGCAGCACTGGCTCTCGGCCATGATCTTGGGATCGACCTGCCATTGGTCGAGATGACTGAGGCCCGCTGTGATGACATCTTCGGACTCGGAACGACTGGAGGCGACCGATGACGCTGGTTGATGGTGAAGTCAGGATGTTGATCAACGGTGAGTTACGCCACGCTCGATCTGGACGCACGCTCGAAACTCTGAACCCTGCCACCGAAGAAGTCCTCGGCGTCGCCGCCGACGGGGATCTCGACGATCTCGACGACGCCGTCTCCGCCGCCCGCCGAGCCTTCGATGAAACTCGGTGGTCAACCGATGTTGCGTTCCGCGTCCGATGCATTCGCCAACTTCACGCAGCGTTCCTGAACCACGCCGAGGACATCCGAGCCTTGACGATCGCCGAAACTGGGACGCCGGCGATGCTCACGTCCTCCGCTCAGCTTGACCACCCAGTCGAAGGCCTTCGATGGATCGCCGACCTCGCCGAGTCCTACGAGTGGGAACACGATCTCGGCGTCGCCGAGCCACTTGGCATTCCTTCTCACCGATGGGTCCGCCGCGAGGCCACCGGAGTGGTCGCCGCCATCACGCCGTGGAACGTTCCCCACCAAATCAATCTGGCCAAACTCGGCCCTGCCCTGGCCGCTGGCAACACCGTGGTTCTCAAACCGGCTCCCGACACGCCGTGGTGTGCCACGACCCTCGGTCGTTTGATCGCCGAAGAAACCGATATTCCCGCCGGGGTCGTCAACATCGTCAACTCGTCAAACCACGGAGTCGGCGCTGCACTCAGTCGGGATTCACGAGTTGATCAAGTGAGTTTCACCGGGTCGACAGCAACCGGCCGATCGGTGATGGCTGGCGCATCCGAGACGCTCAAGAAGGTCTTCCTCGAGCTCGGCGGCAAGTCCGCCTTCGTCGTGCTCGATGATGCCGACCTCCGGGGCGCCTGTGGCGTGGCCGCGTTCACCGTGTGCACGCACGCTGGGCAGGGGTGTGCGATCACGACACGGCTCGTGGTGCCCCGGGCCTCCTTTGACGAGGCCGTGGCCCTGACAGCCGGCACTCTGCGCAAGCTCCCGGCCGCCGACCCAACTGATCCGGGGACCGTCTGCGGACCACTCATCAGCGCTCGCCAGCGCAGTCGCGTCGAGGGCTACATCGAGCTCGCCCGACAAGAGGGGGGTGAGATCGTGACTGGCGGGGGTCGCCCTAGCGATCACGAACGAGGCTTCTTCGTTGAGCCAACCCTCATCACCGGTCTGGGAAACGAATCACGCGTCGCCCAAGAAGAGATTTTCGGCCCCGTCCTAGTGATGATTCCTCACGACGGCGACGACGATGCCGTCCGCCTCGCCAATGATTCTCCCTTCGGCCTCTCAGGGTCGGTCTGGTCCGCCGATCGTGATCGAGCGATTGGCGTCGCGAATCGCATGCGGACCGGGACCGTTGGGGTCAACGGTGGGATCTGGTTCAGCCCTGATGTTCCCTTCGGCGGCTACAAGCAGTCAGGGATCGGACGCGAGATGGGCGTGGCCGGGTTTGAGGAGTACTTGGAAACGAAGTCGATCGCGGAGCCTGCATGACCATGGAGACCACACCCAACAACGACCGGAGCGCCTCGAGGGAGCGCGGCATGGCAAAGATGGAGGAGGTCTACGGATTTACCGTCGATCCCGACACCATTGCCGGGGGCTATGTCGCTCTCACCGTTGACCATCTCTTCGGAGAGGTCTGGACTCGACCAGGTCTCGACGTTCGAGACCGCCGCATGATCACCATCGGCGTCCTGGCTGCAATGGGTCTCCCCCACCTCCTTGAGATCCAATTCACCAGTGCATTGCTACGCGACGAGCTCACCGAGGATCAGGTCCGTGAGATCGTCGTCCACCTGGCCCACTACGTCGGTTGGCCGATGTCGACCGGCGTCAACGAAGCAGCAGAGAAGGTCATCGGACGGCGAGCAAAGCAGCGAGCCGCTGAAGGGAATGAGGGCTGAGCATGGATGAGCACACGACACCGCAGGTCACGTTCGATTTCACCGGCATGGTTTCGATCGTCACGGGTGCCGGTGGCGGCATCGGGCAGGCCTATGCCGAAGCGTTGGCGAATGCTGGCGGTTCTGTCGCCGTCGCCGATATCAACCTCGCCAACGCAGAGGCGGTCGCTACGTCAATCCGAGAGACGGGCGGCACGGCCGAGGCCTTCTTCGTCGACGTGGCGGACCCGGCGTCAGCGAACGCCATGGCTGATGCAGTCGTCGAGCGATTCGGTGGTATCGACTCGCTGGTCAACAACGCAGCGATCTTCGGCGGCATGCAACTCGATTTCCTCATCACTGTCGACTGGGAGTATCTGACCCGATTCCTCGCCGTGAACCAGATGGGAGCATTGGCCTGCACGAGGGCCTGCTTCCGCCATATGCGCAAGCGAGGTGGTGGGGCCATCGTGAACCAGTCCTCGACCGCCGCCTACATGTACGCAGGCTTCTACGGCCTGGCCAAGGCGGGAGTGAACTCACTCACCAACCAGTTGGCCCATGAACTCGGTGGCCAAAAGATCCGAGTGAACGCCATCGCCCCAGGTCCGATTGATACCGATGCATCGCGTTCTGTGGTCCCCGCCGAGCTCATGGCCCCGATTCTTGATTCGCTCGTCATCAAGCGTCAGGGTGCCACCGATGATCTCGTCGGCCTCATGATGTTCTTGCTCTCCGATCAAGCCTCTTGGATCACCGGTCACGTGTTCAATGTCGACGGTGGCCAAATCATGAAGCCCTAGTTCTCCCCACTCGCGAGAACGAAGCCGAATCGGTTCTCTAGGCTCACCGTGGGCGCACTCGATCTGCCCCACGAGGAGAGCCCATGCCCCTTCATCACCGCAGGAACGTTGTCGATCAGATCGACGCCTCCGTCTACGCCGGCCAAGACCTGGCTAAGGAGTTGCCCAAGTACCGCTTCCCCCTCGGGGAGTTCCTGCCAGACGATGCGCTCCAGGTCATCCGTGATGAGTTGATGCTCGACGGGAACGCCCGGCAGAACTTGGCAACCTTCTGCCAGACCTGGGACGAGCCCCACGTCGACCAACTCATGATCCTCGGCCAGGACAAGAACCTGATCGACAAAGATGAGTACCCCCAGCCAGCGGAATTCGAACGTCGATGTGTCCACATGCTGGCGGACCTGTGGAACTCGCCCGACGCCGCCAACACCGTCGGCA
Source organism: Actinomycetes bacterium (assembly GCA_037142475.1). Taxonomy (GTDB): domain Bacteria; phylum Actinomycetota; class Acidimicrobiia; order Acidimicrobiales; family RAAP-2; genus CAIUMH01. The sequence goes on along the minus strand of JBAXAR010000012.1, from coordinate 12,993 downwards.
CCTCAGGGATCGGCTCATCAGAGGCATGCATGCTCGCCGGCTTGGCCGCCAAGTGGCGCTGGAGAGCCCGGCGTGACCATGAGGGCAAGTCCACTGACAGGCCCAACCTGGTGTGCGGCCCGGTGCAAGTCGTCTGGCACAAATTCGCTCGTTACTTCGATGTCGAGATTCGCGAGGTTCCCATGCAGCCTGGGTCCTTGGAGATGACGCCCGATGCCATGATTGCCTTGGTTGACGAGAACACCATCGCGGTGGTGGCCACCCTGGGCGTCACCTACACCGGACGCTACGAGGACGTGGCTGCGTTGGCGGCCGGCTTGGACGACCTGGCGGAGACAACTGGCCTCGACGTCGACATCCACGTCGATGCGGCCAGCGGTGGATTCGTCGCTCCCTTCTGCGCCCCTGACCTGCTCTGGGATTTCCGGCTCCCTCGGGTGAAGTCGATCAATGCTTCGGGCCACAAATTCGGACTCGCCCCGCTTGGGGTTGGTTGGGTGGTGTGGCGCGATGCCGCCGAACTACCCGAGGACCTGATTTTCCACGTGTCGTATCTCGGCGGGGACATGCAGGTCTTCCAGATGAATTTCTCCCGGCCCGCAGGCCAGATCCTGGCGCAGTATTACAACTTCATCCGGCTTGGCTCTGATGGATACCGAGCCGTCCACGACGCCTCCTACGCCACCGCTCGATTCCTCGCAGCCGGTATTGAGCGTCTCGGGCTCTTTGAGATCGTCTACGACCCTGAGCCCGACCTCGGTATCCCGGCCCTCACGTGGAGGATCCCACAGGGCGAGGACCCCGGCTTCACTCTCTACGACCTCGCTGATCGTCTTCGCTACCACGGGTGGCAGGTCCCGGCCTATCCCCTGACCGGCGGACTCGCTGACGTCGTGGTCCAACGGATCCTGGTTCGACGAGACGTCTCAAGGGACCTCGCCTCGGTCCTGCTCGAGCACCTCGCGGCAGCGGTCGAGTACCTCACACAGCACCCGACCGAGGTGCATATGACACCCACTGAATCAAGCGGGTTCAGTCACCTCTGATCGAAGTTCTGGTGCGGCATCGGTCGCCACGTTCTGCCCGCCGGACTCCGTGCCATTGGGGTGACGGACCGCAGCGCCAAAGGCGGCGCGGCGAGCTGAGCGCCGAAGCGCAGCAAGAACTGGTGCCCCGAGGACCAAGATCAGCACCGCGTTGATCACCGAGCGCGGCAGATCGAAACCCATCGAGGTCGACAGATCGAAGATCATGAAGTGCTGAAGATTGGTTGCCGCCGACGCTCCCGGGATGTACGAGATGCCGGTCGATCCCCCAGCGCCAAACGGCCAAAACCACAGATTCATCACCATGCCGTAGATCAGGCACGCCACGGCCGCATAGGCCGCCAGTAGTACCCGCTCGGCTCGACCTCCAACAGCCGGGAGCAGTGCCGCTCCCGCACCCACCCAGCCAGCGGCCAACATCTGGAACGGCAGCCACGGTCCGACACCGCCGGTCACGACCGCTGAGGTGAGCATCGTGAGGCCACCGAGAGCGAACCCGAAGCCGGCCCCGTAGACACGGCCCGCCAGAATCAAGAGAAAGAACATCGGCTCGAAACCCGCCACTCCCGGGCTTGGGATCCGCAGGGCCGTGCCACAGGCGGCCAGGATCCCGAGGACGGCAATCCCCCGGGCATCAAGGCGGCCCCGGGCGATCTCGCTGGCACAGAGGCCGAGAAGAACCGGGACCAAGAGCAGAAGTTCAAAAGGTGCGTCACCCCCGTGGGCCTGACCGGCCCCTGAGGATGCGTGCCACACGAACGGCCATGCCAACGATGCGGCCCCGAGGACCGAGACGGCGATGAGGAGAACCCGACCGCGTCCGGACAGCGGAATCACCGGAGTCCGACGGCCGCTCACGACTCGACTCCACTCAGGGCAGTGGCCACCTCGGCAGCAGTCAGCCAAGACTGGGGGGCAAGGACCTTCGCCACCTGAGGAGCGAACGCCGGTGTATGGCGCACCACATCACGGGCAATGCCGTCGGCGATGACTTCGCCGCCGGCAAGGACCACCGCTCGATCCGCCACCATTGCCACAAGCTCGACATCGTGGGTCGCGAGGAACACCGCTCGTCCTTCGGCCGCAAGCCGGCGAAGCTCGATGCACAGCGCTCGTTTGGCGTCATAGTCAAGGCCTCTCGTTGGCTCATCGAGGAGGACCAAGAGCGGTTCGGCGGCCAAGACAACGCCGAGGGCCAATGAGAGGCGCTGGCCCTCGGAGAGGTCTTTCGGGTGGCGATCGTGATCGAGATCAGCCGTGATCCGCTCCACCGCTGCGGCCGTCGTCCCCTCGGCGAGATGGTGCTCCGAGTCCGCCGTCGTGCACTCCACTCCCACGTGCTGGCAATACAGCAGGAGACCCGGGTCTTGGGGGACGAGACCGACCCTCGAGATCCGTTCGGTGGCTTTGAGGGTGCTTGGATCCAAGCGGTCGACGCTGACAGACCCTCGGTCGGCGGGAATCATGCCCGCTAATGCTCCAAGCAGCGTTGACTTGCCGGACCCATTACGCCCCATCAGGGCGGTGATACTCCCCGCCCGTACCTCGAGCGACACTGAGTGCAGGACCCATGGACCGCCATAGGTGACGCTGAGATCGTCGACGGAGGCAATCACCTCACCGGTGATGAGGGAAGGAGACGGTGGCGTCACCGTCGAGAGCCGGTCGGCCAGATCTCCCGATCGGCGCCTCGCCTCGCGAACGGTGACCGGGAGGGGGTCCCAGCCCGCCACCCGGCCAAGGTCCACGATCGGTGGGACCAGTGGCGAGCCCTCCATGATCGAACGCGGCGATCCCGAGATCGCCCGAGCATCAGGGCCCAACAGCACAATCTGGTCAGCGAAGGGTAGGACCCGCTCGAGACGGTGCTCGGCAACCACGACGGTCATACCCACGTCGTGGACCAGCCGGGTCAAGCTGCTGAGGACCTCTTCCGCCGCCCCAGGGTCAAGCGCTGACGTCGGCTCGTCAAGGACCAGGATCCTCGGTGATGCCGCCAAGACCGCTGCGATCGCTACTCGCTGACGTTGACCACCCGAAAGTGTCCTCAAGGGCCGCTCCCGGAGCTCATGGAGACTCATGAGATCGAGCGCATCCTCGACCCGACGGCGCATGGCGGTTGGTGAGACGCCGAGATTTTCCATCGCATAGGCCACTTCGTCCTCAACACGATCAGTGACAAACGTGGCGGTTGGGTCTTGACCGACGTAGCCGACGGTCTCGGCCATCTCGATCGGGGAGGTCCCGCGAATACTTCGTGAATCGACGACCACGTCGCCAAGCATCTCGCCCCCGGTGAAGTGGGGAACCAGACCATCAATCATTTTGAGCATGGTGGTCTTCCCCGAACCGGTGGGTCCCACGATGACGACCAATTCGCCTTCCTCAATGCTGAGGTCCAAATCACGAAGGACCCATTGATCCGATCCGTAGCGGAAGGAGACGTCCTCGAACCGGATCACGAAGTCACCGCCATCGCCCCGATGGGTTCGCCAATGCGCACTGCGCTCGGCCGAGGTGCCACCAGCAGTGGGAGCAACCCGGCAGCGATACCCACCAGCACCCCCGCTGGCAGCGAGGGCCATGTCAGTGGGTAGGCAGACCACGTGATCGTGCCAGGAGCGACCGAGGCCACCACACTCATGACCACCACGGCCGTCCACCCAGAGAGGGCACACAGGAGCGAACGAATTCCGAAGGGGGCGGGCCGATAGCGAGTGCGAGCGGAGCGACGTCCGCTTAATGCCACCCCGCCTGTGGCCATCACCGCTCCGAGTATCCCCACCCACGCAGCAGCAGGAACCGATGACGACGACGCCAGCATCCCGTAGCCACCGATGAGCACCATGAGTGATCCCACGACCACGCCCACGATCGCCAGTCGCTCCCGTCTCGGCGCCACGACAGCCGGGCGGCGGCCGAACCCCCTCGCCCCCATCGACGATGCAAGCTGGAGCGAGTGCTCAAGGGCATCTTCGAGGACCGGGACAGCGATTCCTCTGAGTCCAGCGAGCCCTCGGGTTGGCCGTCCCCTGAGTCGCCGAGCCGATCGAACACGAAGCACGGCGGCAATGATTTCGGGGGCAAAGCACAGTGCAACCGTGATGGCCACGGCCACCTCGTGGAGAGCGCCGGGGAGGGAGCGGAGGACCTCTCGAGGAGACGCCAGCGAGTTTGCCGCTCCGAAGCAGATCAGAACCACGCCGAGTCGAAGACCACCGACCAGTGCGGTGAGGAGGCCTTCAACCGTCACCGGCCCGCCGATGCTGACTCCCTCTGCCCACGCCGGAAGCGGTACCGAGGGGAGCGTGACGATCACATGACCAGGGATCTGCTGGCCGAAGACGACCTGGAGGACCACACGCAGCGCCATGACAATCAGCGCCACACGGATGAACGTGGCGATCGAACCACCCCACGGAGCACCGGATCGACGAGCCACCGCAACCATGATGGCCACTGTGCCAAGAACCAGAAGGAGGACGGGGTTCGTCGTCCTCAAGGCACCAGCTGCGAGCCCCAGGGCCCAGATCCACCACGCCACTCCATGCGGCCGGTTGTCGCGTCTCATACCTGGCGCCGCCGCCACAGAAGCGCAGACCACGCTGCTCCAGCAACGATGGCACCAAGGACCACGATCGTCCCGACCCAGGAATTTCTCTGTTGGTCCTCGCTTCGGGTGACTCGCGTGGCGACGAGGGTCGAAGAGCGATGCGTCGATCCCGCTCCCGCCGAACCGGAGGGAACCGTGGTCGTCGTCAGTCCGGTGGTTGCAGTTGTCAATGCATTCGCTGGCTCTCCGGCCGCGGCCGGGCGACCCGTCCGGGCTCCCTCTCCAACTGCGGACGCATCAGGTTCGGGGATTCCGACACCCGAGAGTGCCGATGCAGAGCGGACCTCGGTCGTCGGTGTCGTGGCCGGTACTGGCGACGCCTCGCCACAGATTCCGGCGACGTCGGGTTGGGATCGTGGGCCGGGGTCCGTGGGGTTCCCACGACCCATCGACTCAAAACGCCAGCCCTGCACGGTGACCGGCGAGGCTTTCCGTTCGGCAGGCCCATCATTGGCAAAGGACCACTGCGAGTTCGAGCCATGGAAGTAGGCCCAATAGCTGTAGCCCGCTGGAGTACGAGTGCCACACCCAGTGGTGGGGATTCCACCAAGAGAGCAAATTAGACCGCTCGAGGCGAATGTTGCCCCAGCCAGGCCTTCCTGGGCCAGCGCGTCCACGAGAGCTTGTGCATCCGTCGCCCCTTCCGGCTCATGGACACATCGGACGAATCCGTCGAAGGAGCCACCCGTTCCGAAGTCCACCACCACCGCGATGGCCCGCTCCGTCGCCGCCGCCGCCGGGGCGGCACCCGGCAACGAGGCGAGCATGGCGACGACAGCGCCGGCGGGCAGGAGATGGCGCTTCATCTCAGAACGGCAGTGCCTTTCCCGAGAGTGCGAACACTGCCTGCTCGGACGAGAGAAGGTCGGGCACAGGGGAACTCATCTGGTAGCGAAAACCTCCTGAGCGATCTTGGTAGCGACGTAATCCCTCGAGGGGTGATCGACCATGGCGCGCCCAGCGACCACTGCGAGCCGACACATCTTTCCCGACCGCACGCAGGCCGGTGATCACCAATGCCGTCGAGTTCGAATCAGCGCTGTTGCCAGGAAGCCAGCCCCACCCGGGAAGACTCCGCTCAACGGTGGCCAAGAATCCAACCGCTGAGGTGATCGGCGTTCCCGGCCCCTGCGGTTGGCTGAAGGCGGCCAAGGCGCTCAGGGCCTCGGCGGTCGAGTTGGTGTCGGGTCCGCTGTAGTCCTCAGGCCTGCCGTCACAGGGTGCTGCCGTCACATTCGCCGAGAACCCGCCGTTGCCGCACTGCTGGGCCAGCAGCCACTCGAGGCCCTTCGACACCGAGGAATCCGAGGTGGTCCTCCCGGCGCCCGCCAGTGCAGCAAGACTCAGGGCTTGGCGGAAGGTCCCGTCATAGGAAGCGTCAGAGGCACCAAAGAGGCCCGAGGGCTGCTGCGTGGCCTCGAGGCGCCTGGCCAGCGAGCCGATGTGGAACGGTGAGTTTGGTCGGGCCGCCTCGCCAACAAGAATGATCATCGCCAGTTTCCCTGCGTCATCGTTTGAGGCCGAGGGAGTCTCCACGCCGTCGACGTAGGCATCGATGTTGTTCGCCAGGTAGTTGATCGTGGTCGCACTGGCCTTTCCTTGGGCCTCGAGGGCCAAGGCGGTCTCTGCGGTGCCGCTGAGATTGGGCCCACCGATTCCGGGGATGAAGCCCTCATCGCCAATTTGCGCTTTCAGCCATGCAACGCCGCTTCGAGGGGCGGTTCCCGCCGACGCCAGTGCGGGGAGGCTGGTGGTAGCGAAGACGGCAATGATCACCGCTGCTCGCTTGATGGCCCGGGTGCTCATGGTGCTTCTCCTCGCTAGGAGGGAGCACGACATCTGCACTCCACGAGGGGCGCATCCACCGAGTCCCTGCCCACGTGTCTCGACGATGCAGGTGTCTTCGTGTGGTGCCTTGGTATCCCGGCTTGTGGTTCGAGTTTCCTCTCTCCACCTACGGTTGCGGACCAGCGCCGGACTTAGACCGGCTTCCCCTGAGCACCACTGTTGCGTTGTGTTGGTGAACGTAGCACGACCCCGTCGCTGCCGTGAGGGTCATCGGAGGCGGCCTCCACGGGATGCACGATTGCCAGGAGGGCTCGTATCTCTTGCTCCCGTGTCGCTCCGTCGGCCTCGTCAGTGGCGACGACTGCGAATCCGATTGCCGCCCTTGTCATGACCGCCAGGCTCTCTGGCGCTCCTCGAAGCGATGCTCCATGGCCACCGGTGATGAGCCTGGTCATCTGAGGGCCCACGGGGGCGATCACGGCTGCGGTCAGGCCGCCCGCTCCGTCGGCCTCGATGATGGTCACCAGAAGTCGCCGTGACGCTCCGAGGGCATCAAGCAAGAGACCGAGAGCCCCGGCAAGGTCATCGCGCCGAGACATCTCCGAGGCGACGGCGACCAACCTCGAAGAAAGGGCCTCGGCCACGAGATGCTCGACCGACCCGAAGTGCCGGAACACCAGCGAGTGGTTGACCTTCGCTCTCCGCGCTATCTCGCGGGCACCAAGGGCCCGCGTGGACCCCTCGTCTCCGAGCGCATCGACAGCGTCAAGGAGATCCTTCCTCGAACGGGGTCCCTCGGATCCCGGCTGCGAGGCCACAGCAAACAATCAGGAGGTAGGAGCAACCAGGCGGTGACGCATTTCACCTGAGGTGCCCACCCACGTGGTGAGCATCTCGCCAGGATTCAGGAAGCGCTGCGGTGTGGCGCTGCTTCCTGCGCCCGCCGGCGAACCGGTGAAGATGATGTCGCCTGGCTCAAGGGTGATGATGGCGCACAGTGCCGTGAGGAGCTCGGGGACAGCGAACACCATGTCTGAGGTGTGGGCATCTTGGACGACGACGCCATCGACCGCACAGCCAAGGGGGATGTTCGAGAGGTCCTCGATCTCATCAGTCGACACGATCCAGGGACCAATCGGAGCGAACCCGGGGAAGGACTTTCCAAGGGCGAACTGACGGCCGGCCGCCATCTGGACCTCACGGTCGGAAATGTCCTCGCCCGCAGTCACGCCCGCCACGAAGCTCCATGCGTTGTCGAGGGTCACGGACTCAGTCGTGCGGCCAATCACGAGGACCATCTCGACCTCATGGTCGCAGTGGCCGCTGGGCAGCGTGATGTCCCCGTACGGGCCCGTGAGCGCCGAACGGAACTTGGCAAAGGCAGCCGGGATCTCAGGCAGGACGAGGTTCATCTCGCGTGCGTGCTCTCGGTAGTTCATCCCGATGGCGATGATCTGGCCGGGCTTCGGCGATGGTGGTCCCATGCGGGTCTCGTCGAGCTCGAGTACGGGGCCCGTCAAGGTCGGCGCCAGTTCGGCCAGTTCGGCGAATGCCTCGATGCAGCTCTGGAGGTCGGGGCCGATGCGGCCACCGGTCGCCTCGGCGATGTCGATAGCTCCGCCCTCAACCGCGAGCACACCCCTGCCATCAAGATTTCCCAGTCGCACCGCTACAACCTCCAGATCGCGTCAGGCCACGATGTTAGGAGCAGATGAACCGGTACCCCGCACCCCGGACCGTCTGGAGCATCGAGGGCTCGCCCGGGAGGTCGATCTTTCGACGTAGGTAGCCCACATAGACGTCCACCACGTTCGAGCCTGGATCGAAGGAGTAGTCCCAGACGGCAGAGAGGATCTGGCTCCGAGACAGAACCTGTCCCTGATGGCGAAGGAACAATTCGAGGAGCGTCCACTCCCTTTGGGCCAGTTCGATACGTCGTCCCTGACGGGTGGCCACCTTGGTCAGGAGATCAAGACGCAGGTCACCCCCAACCAGTTCAGATGCTCGTGGCTGCTCGGTCGTGCGTAACGCAGCACGCACCCTCGCCACCAACTCATCGAAGGCGAAGGGCTTGGCAATGTAGTCATTTGCGCCCGCATTGAGGCCCGCCACCCTGTCAGGGACTGCAGATCGAGCCGTCAGCATGATCACCGGCGTGAGGTCCCCCCTGCCACGCAGGTCCACGAGAACGTCGGTCCCGTCACCATCGGGAAGACCCAGATCGAGCAGGACCAGATCGAAGCCGTCGCCCGGGGTACTCAGTGCGGCGATGGCCTCAGCCACCGACGTGGTTGTCTCGGTCAGATAGCCCTCAGCTCGGAGGCCCTTGTCGAGGAAGGCGATGATGCCCGGGTCATCTTCGACGATCAGAATCCGCACCTCAGGCCTCCTCGAACGCAGACACCGACATCACGACCGATCCCGGGAGCACGATGCTGGCGCACAGTCCACCATGCGATGAGGTCCCAAGTTCGAGACGTCCGCCATGGGCCTCGGCCACAGTGGCCACGATGGCGAGACCCAATCCCGAGCCGGAGCGAGTCTCGGTGTCGGGCCGTCCGAATCGTTCGAGGACCTTGGGCCGATCTAGCGGAGCAATCCCCGGGCCCGAATCCGCAACCTGCAGGGAGATCTCGCCCGATCCGTCGTGGAGAACACCAAGCTCGATCACATCGTCGTCGCCCGTTGCTCGCACCGCGTTGTCGACCAGATTGAGGATGGCTCCTCGCAGTTTGGCCTCATCAACGATGATCACCACATCGGGCACTCTGCCGAGCTCGACTCGTCGATCACCAAGGACCTCGGCAGCGGCGGCGAGGTCTCCCATGAACGCCCTCAGGTCCACGGGCCCGAGACTGGCGAGGTCCGGCTCGAGGGCGCTCCCGAGCAACAGGAGCTGATCGATCAAGACGCGCATGTGGTCCAGTTCCCCAAGGACGACGTCGAGCGTATGGCGAACCTCCGTCGGATTATCAATGCCGGTGCGATCCAGGACCTCGAGGTGACCACGCATCACCGTCATGGGCGTCTTGAGTTGATGGGACACGTCAGACAGCAGGCGGCGTTGTACCGCCATCACCGAATCGATCCGATCGAGCATGAGGTCGAGCGTGGCCGCCAGTTCAGCCACCTCCTCGCCCCCAACCTGCTCGCCGAGACGGTGATCAAGATCCCCCTCTTCGATCGTCCGGGCAGTGGTCGTGATCCGCCGAATAGTCCCGAGCAGACGACGCAGGAGGAGGTAGGTCCCTGCCACGGCCGCCACGAGGCCGACGACTGCCTCAAATGCAGCCAGAGCGAGCACTCGGCGTTGGTCAGATTCAGAGGCAGAGAGGTCATAGGACACGAGCACTGAGCCCACCGTGGTGCCACCCTCAAGAATTGGTGAGGTGAGAACCCGTGCCGGTCCCAGGGCGGTGTGAATGGTGGCCGAGTGGGTGACCGCCGGTGGTGAGGACATGAGTCGTCGCACCGTCGGGTCTCTCAGAAGCGCCTTGGCATCGGCTGATCCGAAGCGGACGCCGCCTGGAAGCCAAATGATCATCCTTTGGCCGGAGGGCAGCGCTGCTCCCGAGAGATAACGGACCGCCCAGTCAGAGGTTGTCGTGGAGCCCCGTCCCGCCGCAGATCGATTGAGTGCGGAGAGCTGCGCCGAGAGTGCGGTGGTCGCCTGGTCGGTCGAGCGCCGGGAGAACGACAACCACGTCACCCAAGCACTCACGCCAAGGATGACCGCAAGAAGAAGCGCCAGATAACCGCTGAGTCGAGCTGCCGTCCCTGGGTGGCGGAGGCGGATCAATGGTCCTGCCGCTCCGGGGTTGACCCGTCGTCACCCTCATCGGTGGTGGTGGTAGTCGTAGTCGTAGGCGGTGGAGGCGGAATCTCAGAGGGCGGAGAGCCCTCAACTTCGGCCACCACCGGCCGTTGCGCCGGGATAACCACCGCTTGCGCTCGGACTGTCGGAGAGGGCTGCGACGCTCCGGTAATCGTTGTGCTCGGACCGATACCCGTGGTCGGGACGGAACCAGGGACTGCGGGGAGGCGGATCGCCGCAGGCATGGTCCCTGGTGCGCTCGACGATGAGGTCGTGGCGAACGCGGCGACGCCAGTGGCAACAACAACGAGGAGAACTCCCGCGACCCACCAAGGCACGCCACGTCTCATCTGGTCACCCTGCTCACCCATCACCGTTCAATGGTGCCTCAGATCAGGCGCGGGAGGTGATCGGGTCATCGACAGTGACGTCAATGGCACCACGAGGGCACGCTGCCGCCGCTCGGGTCGCCTGAACACGATCCACGCGCCGCAGCGCTCCCTCGAAGGGTACGGCGTAGCCATAGCGATCGAGATCCATCACGCCCGGTGCAACCAGGGCACAGATCCCGTGACCCTCGCATCGGGTCAGATCGATCGTGACTCTCACCATCTCTGTCATCGGTTCGGATCCTCGTCGATGTGCAGCGCTCCGAGCATGCCGCCGCAGGTTGTACCCGCGAGATGCACACCAAGGTCGTCACCCGCCGCTCGGAGCCCGGAGCGAACCATGGCGATTGCCGCGTCAGGATGCCCGCAGGCTCCGCGGCCCTCGATCTCACCGGCTAGGTCAAGAAGTCGCCGTACATGACGGGGCCTCCCCCGGCCCGATGCCACCCGCTCGAGGTCGTCGGCGATTGCCGGCAACCCAAGGGCACACGGACCGCACTGGCCGGCGCTCTCGTCAGCGAGGTACCGCGCCAGGCGGGCGACCTCTCCCACGACACACCCACCGCGGGGGATGACGCCGACGAGACCACAGCCGAAGGTTGCGCCAATTTCGCCGAGCCCTGCCACCGACGCCTCAGCGTTCCACGCGGTCTCGCCGTCAATCCAACGTCCACCAAATCCCCCGATCAGGACCGCTGCAGGTATCTCGCTGACTCCGTGGGCCTTCAGAAGTTCCCCGATCGTGACCGCCCCGAGTAATTCGACCACCTCACCTGATCGCCGGACGGAGCCAACCAGTGTGAGCAATCTCGACCCTGCATCGCTCGAGGGGCCGTGGGCTCTCCACGCGCTCGAGCCCAGGCGCAGGATCATGGCGACGTGGGCGGCCGTCTCGGCATTGGTGACCACAGTCGGGCTCCCCGATGGACCCCTCACCGCAAGTGGCACCCTGGTGGCGAGTGGAAGGCTTGGGCCACCGGCGACCTTGGAGGCGACGGCACTCGACTCCCCCGCCACGTAGCGAGGATCTCCAAGGACAACCTTCCACTCGGGATCCTTGTCCTCTCCGCGACGCTCATCGAGTGCCAGCTCGAGGCTTCTGAGGCCAGGGGCGGATCCGCCGTGGACCAGGAAACTGACACGGGGGACTCCCAGGATCGAGGCGATGGCCCTGGCCCCATCAAGGACAAGGTGTGGCCGGAGTGACACCAATGTGGCGTCCTTGGCACTCAGGGGTTCAGATTCAGCGAGATTGATGATGAGCACTCGTGGCCCGGCGCACTCGAGCGCTGTGTCGATTTTCGTCGCCAACGGGAATGCTCCGCCACCACGTCCGAGAAGGCCACTGGCCCTGATCTCCTCGAGTAGTTCTTGCGGTTCGATAAATCGCTCGTCGCCTCGTTGGCGGTGATGCTCCGACAGATCAAGCCGGTGTCGAGGACCACCCAAGAGCACCGCCCCGGGCATCCCAACGGAGACAACCGATGTGGAGGGCACCATCGAAGCATTCACGTCAGCGAGTGAGATACTCACGAGGTCTTCCCTAGAGTCTGGGCGAGCTGAGGGAATCGGGCGGTTGCCCACAGTGTCACCACGATCCCTCCGGCAATGCCATAGATGAGGCGAAGCGCCATCGTGTCGCTTCCCGCAGTAACCCCGTGGAGCCACGTCGCCGCAAAGACGAGCATCGAGAGGTGATGAATTGGCAACCAATGTCGACCGCCGAATCGTCCAGCCAGCGATGCCGAGCCGCCGATGAGGACCATCCCCCAGAGCGCGAGGGTACCGAAGGCGACCGGCGTCGGGCGGTAGACCGACATCCACGGGATGAAGGCGCCCACCCAGCCGACATTGGCGAAGTGGTCGAGAGCCAGCGCCGTCAGGTGCCCAATCACAAGCGAGACGGTCGCCGCAGCGAGGGCGGCGTGGATCCTGAGCGTGCTGCTGGGCTTTGGAATGCCCCGACGACCCCTCCACGGATGGCGCACGAGGAGACCGGTGATCGTCAAAATGCTCAACGAGAAAAACGAAGCCAATCCGAGCCCCCGGCCCAGCACCCACGGGAGCATCGGAGAGTGAAGGGTTGGCGTGATGGTGGCGGCCACCACCGGTCCCAGAATCGCCAGGATCGCCACGAGTGCTGCACCCATGAGCGCCACTCCACGGATGCGCCACCGCACTGGGGCAGCGTTCGGATCAGCAAGCAGCATCGAGGACTCCGGACCATGGGGCCCTGGCGGTCGTGCGACAAGAGCGTTGGATGCAGCGCGAGTCACGGCCGCACCCACCGGACCATCGGAGCAAACATCGGGCTCCAGGCAATCGTTCCGGCCGCGTCGATCC
>JBAXAR010000011.1:0-30113 GCA_037142475.1 Actinomycetes bacterium | reverse complement strand
GGGCCCAAGAGATCGTTGACTGACCAGAGACATTCGAGGTTGCCGTGACACCGCTGGGTGCAGCCGGGGCGGCGGCGGGAGTCGCAGGAGCTGACGCTGCTGAGGCCTCAGAGGTGCCCGCAGCATTGGTGGCGGTGACCGTGAAGGTATAGGGAGTGCCGTTGGTGAGGCCGGTGACGGTGCATCTCGTGAGGACTGTGGAGCAGGTCTTGGCTCCCGGTGACGAGGTGACGAGGTAGGACTTCACTGAGGCACCACCATTCGAAGTGGGCGCCTTCCAGGAGACCACGACGGACGCGTTCCCTCGAACACCGGACACTGACGTTGGCGCACTAGGGGCGACTGCAGAGCCCTGAGGGGTGACAGGGGTTGTCACATCTGACGCCCCCCCGGTTCCAACGCCATTCGTTGCAGTGACCGTGAAGGTATAGGCAGTGCCGTTGGTGAGGCCCGTCACGACACAGGTGTCGGTCTCTGGCGAGACCACTTGATAGGAGCAGGTCTTGGCCTCTGGGGATGACGTCACCACGTACGACGTGATGGTCGACCCGCCATCGGAGGCTGGTGGTGTCCACGAGACTGTCACCGAGGCATTACCGGCGACGGCGGTCGCAGTCGCCGGTGCACTCGGCACGATCGCCGGGACGACAGAACTTGAGGCGACTGACGCGACCGAGTCACCTGCCGCGTTGGTGGCGGTAACCGTGAAGGTGTAGGCGGTGCCGTTCGTGAGGCCCACAACGGTGCAGCTATCAACCTCAGGATTCGTGACCTGATAGGTGCAGGTCTGACTCGATGGCGTGGCAGTGACTACGTATGAGGTGATGGCTGACCCGCCAGTGGAGTCTGATGCCGTCCACGAGACCGTGGCAGATCCGTTTGCTGCAACGGCAGTCACCGCAGACGGGGCGCTCGGTACCGAAGAACCTGGCACCACGTCAGCGCTGGCGGGAGCAAGTGGGAGAGCGATCGCCCCGAAGGTCGACGCCAGCATCATGACCGATACACAGCGAGCTACCAATTGGTGCCGTCGGCGATTAAAGGCCCGTCGACCCGAGTACCTCATCGCCCTGCACCTCCTCGCCCCTGCCCGATGCCGGCCACATTCCTTATCAAAGGTTCAACCGACGGTTGCCTTCAACATCGCGTGGAATGCCAGTGATCGCCGCCACCCGCCGCCCTACCTCAGTGCATGCAGTGCATGCAATTGCCCAATTCTCTCACCCCCCCATGACAAAGGCAATAGCACGCCTGCACTTTGCTGGCGGGAAGACTCCCGGTACGGTGAAACCAGTGAATGAGCCAACGACAACACCAGCGTCTCCTGGCCGGGTCGCAGGACCAGAAGCGAAACGCCGACTCGTTGAAGCGGCCATCACGCTGCTCCGGACGACGGCCTTTGATCACGTCTCAACACGGAAGATCGCCCTGGCCGCTGGCGTGAATCCCTCAGCGATCCCCCGGAACTTCGGGGACCTTGAAGGCCTCTTCATTGAAGTGACCACAGAGCTTCGACGCCGCTGTGTCGCAGAACTGGGACCGGAGCCATCCATCAACGATCTCTTCAACGAGGACTTCGTCCTTCGGACGCGAATGGTGGCGTGGCTGCTGGGAAGAGGAGCAGCGCCCTCGAGGTTTGCTCGCACCTCAACGACTGAGGGCGGTTGGCTCTTTGAGAGTCAGCGGGACCCCAAAGAGGTTTCAGAGCGGACAGCGAGATCGTTCCAATCAATGATGGTCCTCCTCGTTGAGGGCTCAACCATCTTCTTCGAGACTCACTCATTCGAGGCTCAGGACGTCATCGACGCATTCGAACTCGTACAGCTCTTTCGGACGAGCCTTCCCGACTATGAGGCTCGTCTTGGTTGGGCGGAGAACGACCACCCAACGGCGGAAGGTCCCGACGGCCCGCCCTAGGGCAGTGGCGTTCCTAGGGGGTATCGCCGCTTTGATCCTGGCGGCGACGGCTCACGATGGGACCAAGGTTCGAGACGAGCAGGGCGACCACAGTGACGAGATAGAGCTGGCCCACCATCGCCTCGAACACTGCCAAGGAGCGGCCAAGGCCGCTGGCCGCAGTCAGGTCCCCGTAGCCGACAGTCGTCATCGTGACGACGCTGAAGTAGAGAAAATCAGATGGCGTCCCCCGGTGGATCTGAGCAAAGAACGGGTTGCCACCCGCAACCTCAATCGCGTTGAAGAGAAACGCGAAGAACAACCCGAGCATGACGTAGAGGCAAAGGGCACCGAGAACGGTCTTGAGATCAAGGGTATGGCGGGCCACGAGCCCCCTCACAATGGTGATCGGAGCCACGAACACCAAGAGAGCTGCCACTCCAGCCGCAGCGGTAGCGCCCGTCTGACTCGGAGAGAAGAGTTCGATCGTGCTGACCGTCAGGCCAGATGCGATGACCACCAGCGAACCGATGACCACCAATCGCTTCGCCCCCGAGGCGAGCAGTGCCACCAGCAAGGTGGCCGATTCGACCACGACCGTCACCAGTGGCGACCACCGGCTCGGGCTCGTTGTCCCGACAAAGAAAAAGGTGACAAACAGGAGACCCAGAAGGAGGCCGTAGCGGTAGTTCGCCACCCGGTCATCCATCGAACGCCGCCGGTCGCTGGTTTCCGCCATCGGCGCCTCAAATCTGTTCACCATGTTCATCCGCCCAATCTCAATCAAGTGCGCCGCCGCACCCAATCTGATCGTGCAGCACAAGCCGGGAGATGTGGGTGATCCCCTCATCCTTGGGCATCACCAGTCTTGGTCCGAGAGCAGCCACGCCAATTGCTCCCTGCCGGCGAGAGGACCATCGCGAAACAGCACCACACCCCACGGCTGATTCCTCCGCAGGCAGATGGTGCTGTCGCTCATCAGACCGTCACAGGAAGATCCGATCCGGCTCACTTCATGGAATACCTCAGGCCGCGGGAGACCCGTCGTACTCGGCTGATCCGTAGCCGAGGATCATCATGAAAAGTGGATTCAAGAGAATCAGGCCAATACCGAACCCGACGCCCTTCTTGAACGCCTTTGCCACGTCGAGCATGACAATGATGGTGATCACCACGTTCACGACGGGGATGATGAAGAGGACCCACCACCAGCCAGGACGCTTCGCCACTTTGCAGATGAGATAGAGGTTGTAGATCGGAATGATCGCCCCCCAGCCGGGCTTGCCGGCCTTGGACAGCACCCGCCACTCGGCGATGATCACGAGGAGCAAGATGACCCCCGCGGCGATCATCGCTCCCGGCGAAGTAGACGTTGTTGCTGCAGTCACTTGATCCCCCCTTGTCGGCGTGGCGGTCAGTCCGCCTGATTAAAACCGTAGCGCTGAGAGGCGGACCACTTGCGAATCTGAGGCGAGAGAGCGCCTCATCGTGATCCCGACTGGGAAGGGAGCCAGGACGAGTTCGGCCACCCTCAGATCCAGAGGGACTCGATCCCTGGAGTCGCTCCGAGGATGCCTGGCTGGAGGAGATAGTCAACGACACTCGCTGCCGCTTCCTCGACGCTCAACGTTGCAGCGTCAAGGTGTAGCTCGGGCTTCTCTGGAGACTCATAGGGAGAGTCGATACCGGTGAAGTTGGTCAGTTCGCCGCGTCGTGCCTTGGCGTAGAGACCCTTGTGATCCCTCCCCTCCGCGATGGCGAGCGGGATGTCCACGTGGACTTCGATGAATTGGCCTTCTTCAAAAAGGTCTCGTGCCATCCGCCGCTCCGCTCGGAACGGCGAAATGAACGATGCCAGCACCACGATGCCGGCATCCACCAAGATCCTCGCCACTTCCGCAGCCCGGCGAACGTTCTCAACACGATCAGCCGAGGTGAAGCCCACGTCCCGATTCAGCCCGTGACGCAGATTGTCGCCGTCAAGAAGGTAGGTGTGGAAGCCCTGATCGAACAGTCGCCTCTCCACCAAGCTGGCAATCGTGGACTTGCCAGCGCCAGAGAGGCCCGTAAACCAGACCACACGCGGCTGCTGGCCAAGGAGGCGGGCTCGTGCCTCTCGGTCGACCAGGGTCGTCTGCCAATGCACGTTCTGAGAACGGCGTAGCTCGAAGGAAATCAGACCAGCGCCCACCGTGGCATTGGTGTAGCGATCGATGAGGATGAACCCACCCGTGTCGCGATTCTCGACGTAAGGATCGAAGGAGATTGGCCGGTCAGTGCTGATGTTGCACACGCCGATCTCATTCAGGCCGAGTGTCGGGGCCGGTTCGTGCTCGAGCGTGTTGACGTTGATCTTGAACTTCGGGTGCGTGACGGTCGCCCCGACAGTCTTCGTTCCGATCTTCAGAAAATAGGGGCGCCCAGGCAGCATGGGCTCTTCGCCCATCCAGATCAGGTGACACTCGAACTGATCGCCCACGGGAGCGGAAGCGAGGGCATGAGTAATCACGTCCCCTCGACTGACATCGACCTCATCGGCCAACGTCACCGTCACTGACTGCCCGGATGATGCCTCCTCAAGGTCGCCGTCGGCGGTGACGATCCGGCTGATGCTGGTTTCAGTTCCCGCAGGCATAATCCGCACCTGATCCCCGGGGCGCACTGAGCCTCCGGCGATCTGGCCTGAAAACCCACGGAAATCCAGATTGGGACGATTCACCCACTGCACGGGGAGCCGGAGAGGACCTGCGTCCCTTTCGTCACCCACCTCCACCGCCTCGAGGTGCTCGAGGAGCGTCGGGCCGTCGTAGAAGGGGGTGCGAGAACTCGGCGTCGTCACGTTGTCACCGTTGAGCGCCGAGATCGGGATACAGGTCACATCGTTGATTCCAATGAGATCAGCGAAGGAGCGATAGTCGGCCTCGATACCGGCGAAGACCTCCTCCGAATAATCGACGAGATCGAGTTTGTTGACCGCGACCACCACGTGGCGGATCCCCAAGAGCGACACCAGGAAGCTGTGGCGCCGAGTCTGGGTGACAACGCCCTTGCGGGCGTCGACGAGGATGACAGCCAACTCCGCAGTCGAAGCCCCGGTGACCATGTTGCGCGTGTACTGCTCATGTCCGGGCGTGTCCGCCACGATGAACTTGCGTCGCTCTGTGGTGAAGAAGCGATACGCCACGTCGATGGTGATCCCCTGTTCGCGCTCAGCAGCGAGTCCATCGACAAGGAGAGCGAAATCAAGTTCGTCGCCTTGGGTGCCGATGCGCTTGGAGTCCGCCTCCAAGGCTTCGAGGTGGTCAGCAAAGACAAGCTTGGCGTCGTAGAGAAGTCGGCCAATGAGCGTGCTCTTGCCGTCGTCGACGCTTCCACACGTAATGAACCGCAGCATCGACTTGTTCTCGTGGCGACGGAGGTACTCGCCGATATCGGTGGCGACGAGGTCGTCAGCGGCGTGTGCCATTAGAAGTATCCCTCTTGCTTCTTCTTCTCCATCGAGCCCGACGCATCGTGGTCAATGACTCGGCCCTCGCGCTCAGAACTGGTGGTCAGGAGCATCTCTTGGATGATCTCTTCAAGGGTCCCCGCTGTGCTCTCGACGGCTCCGGTGAGCGGATAACAGCCAAGGGTCCGGAATCGGATGCTGCGCAGCTCGGGTACTTCGCCCGGAGCGAGTGGCATGCGGTCATCATCGACCATGATCAACGTTCCGTCACGCTCCACCACCGGTCGCTCAGCAGCGAGATAGAGCGGCACAATCGGGATCTCCTCGAGGTGGATGTACTGCCACACATCGAGCTCTGTCCAATTTGAGAGTGGAAAGACGCGAACGCTTTCGCCCGGACGAGTTCGCGTATTGAAGAGGTGCCAGAGCTCGGGTCTCTGTTGTTTCGGGTCCCATCGATGCTGGGCCGACCGGATCGAAAAGATTCGCTCTTTGGCCCGGGACTTCTCCTCGTCCCTGCGGGCCCCGCCGAACGCCAGATCAAACCCATGAAGATCAAGTGCTTGCTTGAGACCTTCGGTCTTCCACAGATCAGTGTGCATCGCCGAGCCGTGGTCGAACGGGTTGATGCCTCGTTCGATGCAGTCGGGATTCTGGTAGGTCAGCAGCTCGAGTTGGTGTCGAGCCACGAGGGCGTCGCGGAACTCATACATGGCTTGGAACTTCCAGGTGGTGTCCACGTGGAGCAGCGGAAAGGGCGGTGGTGAGGGGTAGAAGGCCTTGAGGGCAAGGTGCAGCATCACCGAACTGTCCTTGCCAACTGAATACAGCATGACCGGACGCTCGCTCTCAGCGACGGCCTCTCTGAAGATCTGGATGCTGTCGGACTCAAGCTGCTGAAGGTGGGTCAGTTTCGACATCGTTTACTCACCTCCACTCTGGGCCAGCCGGAGCAATTACCTTGCCACATCACCGGCCCACCCTTGGCAACCTGACCCTCTCTCCGCACTCTCGGCGAACTGGGTGCAGGCGCCCCAGGTGTCTTCGCTCCATGAACTTTCCGCCTAACGGTCCACGCAGGCGCTGTCTGGGGTGCCCCCAACCTCCGTTGAGGGAGATATCGTGGCAATCCGGGGCCGCTAGCTCATCGGGAAGAGCAGGGGACTTTTAATCCCAAGGTGCCGGGATCGAGACCCGGGCGGCCCACCAGTAATACCAAGGGTTCTGCCCTGTTCAGTCTGTCTGAGCACAATGGCGACGCACGAAAGCATTGCACCAACGCCATCTTCCCGGCTCCAATGAGCACGAAGGTGGCTCCAGGTGACGCTCGATCCGAACTGGATCAGATGGCGTCCCACCTCACCGGCGGTCGGGGGCACCTCATTCCTCTGGAGAAACAACTACGTCATTGGCTGAATCTGCAGTGCATTGTGGTTGGCGACACCGACAAGCTGCTCGCCCAGATGCGTCGGGGCTCAATCGAATACTGCGTGCTCGCTCTACTCCAAGGTGAGCCTCGCTATGGACTCGACATCACACGGACACTCAGCTCTGCAGACGGCCTTGTCACAAGTGAGGGGACTATCTACCCACTGCTTACCCGGCTTCGACGCGATGGCTTGGTCGAGAGCTTCTGGCAGGAGTCAGACGCGGGGCCTCCACGCCGCTACTACCGGATAACCGATCCCGGAAGGTCCGCGCTCATCGCGTTTATCGGCCAGTGGACCAAGTTCAGAGATGCCGTCGACGGCATCCTCTCGGAAGAGGAGAGCTGATGGCAGCGACCTTCAACGGCGACAAGCTCGTTGCCAAGTACCTCCGCTACCTGAACCGAGGGCTTCGCCCGCTCCCGCTTTACCGCCGGCGAGAGATCATGGCCGAGTTCAGGGAGAACATCGCCGAGGCACGAGCCGATCTCGATCTAGGCGATGAGCCGGGACTCAGGGCACTACTCGCCCGGATCGGGCTCCCGTCGGAGCTTGCGGCTGAGATCGTCGAAGCAGAAGATGTTCCGAAGCGCCGACCGATCGACGACTTCGTTCCGGTGCTGCTCCTCTTCGGTGCCATCCTCATCGGGGTTGGGTGGATCTTCGGTGCAGTTTGGCTCTGGTTGTCGAAGATCTGGCGCTTGGGCGACAAGCTTCTCGGGACGCTTGTCTGGCCGTTTGGGATCGCAGGCCTCCTCCTAATGCCAGGCCGAGTGACCTCTGCGAATTCCGGGTCCTGCTCGACCGCGGGAGATGCCACCGGACACACCTTCTCGACCTGCAACGTGCCGGCATCGTTTGCAATCTCTGGCCCGTGGAGGGCGGCCTAGATCGTCCTCGCATTCGGAGCCCCAGTTGCCGTCTTCGCCCGGCTGACGTGGATCAGCGTGCGTGGCTATGCGAAGAAAGTGCCGCCTCACCGCTGGCGACACCCCGGGGCATGGCTCTCAGTGTTGTTTCCGGTCATCCTCTTCGTCGGGGCTGTCACGCTCCAGTTGAGCATTTACGAGCGGTCCGGAAACTACGGTCAGCCCGCCTTCGAACCACAGTGGCACGCGGCGATGACCGAAGCTCTTTCGCAACCCGGCCCGCCGACATGGGGTTGCCGACCAGCGCCCGACTCAGTCCGCTTCCTTGCAGGATTCGGAACCGTGGATCAGATCTGCATCGAGCCCGCTCGAGATGGCCACGGACAGCAGTTCCGCTTCCTCCAGGGGACCCCGTGACTGCTGGACTGCTGTTCGTCCCGCAGGCTCGCGATGTGAAGTTACAGCCCGACTTCTGCGTGAAGCCGATTTCAGGACCATGGTGGGACCTGGCAGTGATCAATCCAAGCTCTGAGAGTTGCCCTAGCGGATACACATTTGATCCGGCCAGCTAGCACGTTCTTGCACCGATTGATCAAGGTTGCGCAATGTCCCTCACGTGCCGTTCGGGGGCGCTTTGGATCAGGAGAACTACTTCTCAAGCCACAGCCAGCGGCGTGATGGCGTCGAGAACTGGACCGAGCTGATCTCGCTCGACCTCAAGGTCGTACCGAGCCTGCAAGTTGATCCAAAAACGCTCGCTCGTGCCGAAGTACTTCGCCAGCCGAAGAGCGGTGTCTGCGCTGATCCGACGCTTGCCGTGAACGATCTCGTTGATGCGGCGCGGCGGGACGCCGATCGAGACGGCCACGTGGTGCTGGGTGACTCCAAGTGGCTCGAGGAAGTCCGCCATCAAGACCTCGCCGGGGTGGATCGGTGGCATGGTGATCGTCATCGCTGTTCCTCTCAGTGGTAGTCCGTGATCGCGACCTCTTCGGGCCCTGCCTTCGTCCATCGAAAGCAGATCCTCCATTGATCGTTCACCCTGATGCTGTGCTGACCAGCTCGGTCGCCGCTGAGCTTCTCGAGTCGATTACCCGGTGGAACCCGAAGGTCAGCAAGCACTTCTGCTGCGTCCAGGATCGCGAGCTTTCGCAATGCGACTCGTTGAAGATCGCCGTGGAACTTCTTGACCCTGGTCCGATGCCAGACCCGTTCGGTGTCTTTGTCTCCGAACGACTGCAGCATGGCCTAAGTATAACGAGTTGCGTTATGAACGCAACCCGTTATGTCGATCGAGATCTCGGTCGGCTTGAACTCAGCTTTGAGGTGGCAACGAGTCGAGAGCTTCTTGCCACCTCGCTCAGCCGAGAAGACCCCTGTCTTGATCAACGAGATGATGCGATCACGTCCGAGGGTTGCACGGACCAGAGTTGGCGTTGCACCACTTCGTTGCACCAACACCGGCAAATTGCACGGAATCAGAGGGTCTCAGCGGAATCAGACCGCTCAGAACCCCAGTATTTGGGCCTGTACGGACTGAGTGGACAAGTACGTCGGGACTTTTAATCCCAAGGTGCCGGGATCGAGACCCGGGCGGCCCACAAAACCCCTGTTCACAGGCTTGAGGGTTATGAAATTGGCGTTAAGTGGCTCTTCGCGTTTCAGCGGGGTGTGATCGTCTCGAGCAGTGACCAGTTGGGCTTGCCGGCGTAGAGCAGAGCTCGGACTCGGCAGTTCCGGAACGAGGTGAAGCCGAAGGCCGCTCGCTTGACGCGCTTGATCAGGTTGTTGGCTGCCTCGGTCAGTCCGTTGCTGACATTAGAGAGGTGCAATGCGGCGATCCGGTGCTTCCAGCGCTTCAAGGTGCGACCGAGCGAGCGGACGTCGATCGGCTGTTCTTGATCGTCCATGTCGTCAGCGAGTGCCTCGACGAACTCGAGGGCGAGCTCGGGGTCGTTGTGGGTAGAGAGCTCTCGGACGGCTCACTTGGCGTGGAAGGCGGTCGCCACCTCACCTCTCGGGTCACCGGCCTTGAGCAGGCCGGTGCGCTTCACCCTTCCCTCCTCGCTCAGGCGCTCGTCGGCGATAGTCATGAGCCGCCGGGCCTGCCAGAGCGGATCGTCCATGCGGCCCCGTTGGCCCAGCGTCTCGTTCTGGACCCGTCTACGGCACTCGTCCATCTTCTGTGTCGCGAGCTTCACCGGATGGAACGGATCGGCCACCTGGATGGCGTTCGGGACCGTGGCGTCGAAGACCGATCGGAAGGGACCCGAGAGGTTCAGGGTGGCGAAGGCCACATTGTCTCTCCACTGCTGGCCCTTGGCCTCGATCCATCGGATGGGCTCCTCAGCCCTGCGGCCAGGGACGACGTCCAAGAGCTAGCCCCGTCTCACGTCGACGATCGAGGTGGAGAAGTGCATCCGTTTCTAGGGGGCGAGCTTGGCGAAGGCCACCTCGTCGAGGCCGAGCGCAGTCACCTCGCCGAAGCGATCAGGGTCGTCGTCGACCAGTGCGGTGCCGTAGGCGAGGACGGCCTTGTTGACGTTGTGTCAGTCGCAGCTCAGATCCCGGGCGACGTCGCTGACGGATCTGGCGTTGCGGCCCACCTGTTCGGTCACCCAGCGACCCACCCGATCCGACGTCGAGTGCCCCCTGGGCGCGATCCGTGGCTCGTCCTCGGTCCAGGTGCCCATCTCGAAGCTCGGCTCCGGGCAGCGGAACCGGCGCTTGTGCCAGACGAGCCGCATCGCACGACGCCCGATCGACACGTCGACGAGCTCGACGATGGGGCGGTCCTTCACGTGGGTGACGACACCGCAGCTCTGGCAGCCGACCGGGCGCTTGATCAGCTCGATGTGCACCCGGAGCGGAGCGTCAGCAACGTCTTCGACGTCCAGGATCGTCACTCCAGGCAGACCGACGAGCGACAGACAGCGGGTGCAAATAGTCTCTGGCTTCACGAGGGCTCTCCACTCTGACGGCGTTAGGAACCATCAGATTGGCGGTCCCCGCTTCTCATCGGGGGACCCCAGACCCCGCTACATCCCGAAGGGCCCGTTTCGCCACGACGTTGCTTCCTTTCGATGGCTTAGGGGTTCAAGACGGTGTTGACGACGAGTGCGGTGCCGTAGGCCTGGCTCCAGAGGTAGAGGCTCACGGTGATGTCCTCGCTCCACGAGGATGAAGCACCAGTACCCACGTTCGTGCCTACAGCCAGCGGGCCGTAGATGCTGTTCTCGACCACGATGCCACCCGAGTCGCCGGCCACCGTCGGGATGCCGAGCCGGGTCAGTCCGCCCACCCACTCGCCACCGCCCGGAAGGTTGGCATCGGCAAAGAGCTTCGTCTCGTTTGTGGAGATGACCTGCGCGCAGCGTTCGCCTCCATAGCTGCCCTCAGAGCAGGCGCTAGCTCCAGCGACCGCGGTTGCCCACCCCGTCAGAGCAATGCGGGTTGCGGCGCCGGCCCAGGTGATGTTCGACGAGCTGGCCGAGATCAGGCCTGTGTCGTACCAGGTGCTCGTCGAGGTCCCCGTCGACGATGCAATGAAGGGTCCCATGATGGTGGACCCGTTGTAAGCCGTCAGGTTTCCGGAGAAGTTCGTGCCAGCGGCCCAGGAGCAGTGGCCAGCGGTCAGGATGAGGTGCCAGCCACTCGAGAAGTGGACGCCAGGGCCTGACGTGCAGCCAATGTTCCCGTAGACCGTTGGCATCGTGAGCTGGTCACCTGCGTTGAACGGAGCGCTGTCGGCGTATCGGCTGGCGCTGAGCGTGGCTGGTGGGGCCTGCTGGAACTCAAGGGAGCTCGAGCCGAAGCTCGTCACGAGTTCTTGGTCGGTGGCATCAAGCGGCGAACTCGAAACAGCCGTCGTCGTCGCCATCGCGGTGCCGGTAGCAACGAGCACGCGGTTGTGGAGCTGGTCGATCCCCACGCCGTTGATGTGCAGCTCAGCATTGGCCTTGGCGAGTTCCAGCACGCTGGCCTTCAGTGCAAGCAGATCCGCGACCGAGCTACGCACCTGGATGAAGTTGAGCCGCAGGTCTACCGGGTCCGCCTCCACGCCCAGCTGCGCGGGAATCGCGTCGAAGAGGGTCTGGGCACGCACCTCGAGGTCGGGGTTGACCTCCACCTCGGCAACGCTGAAGCGTCCAGATGTATCTGCACTCAGGCCACCGAAGTCAGCGGGGAACTCTGCTTCCAAGGTCGCGACCGCCTTGTCGATTGGGCTTGAGACGTCTCCGGGGGCGAAGGTGACAGGCACGGCAATCGTGCTCGGGTCGCGCACCAACGTCGGTGCGCCCAAAGCCTCGCTAGCTCCTGCGGTAGTGGTACCCGTCGTGGCGAGGCCCACCAAAGGCAGCGCCAAGGCCGTCACCATCAACCAACGCTGCCACTTCCACGAACTCGTCAAGTTCCCTTGCATGTCATCTCCCCTTTGCTGCGGTGAGGTTCGTCGATCTAGGTGTGGGCGTTCGCCTGGCAGCTGCTGAGTCGGACCCGATCGCCGTAGCGGTTGTGCAGCCACGTCTCGAGCTCTCGCGAGCTGGCGCGGTCACAGCTGGCCGCAGAAACCTCCACCTTGGTCTGGTCAAGGCCCACCCCGTTGACCTGCCAGGTGCTGAGGGGAGTCGTGTGGAGCTGCGCTTCAATCTCCGCTTGCACTCCCCTCAGGCACGCCTCGGAATATGGCACCAGGATGAAGGTGGCCTCAGGGTCGATGGCCCGGACCTCACGTTCGAGTTGATCGACGTGGGAGGTGACCCTGTAGGTAGCCACGTTGATGAGCGAACCATTTGCGGTCGTGACCTGGCGGGCCGCCTCGCCGCCCCAGATTGTTGGGTAGCGGGCGGCGAAGGTGGACTCCACCCAGTTGAGCAGTGCTGGTCCAGATGGTGGCTCCCCCATGTTGCCCTGGGGGGTCGAGTCAGGAGCTGCGGTGCATGAGGTCGGCACGGAGGTAGCCACCGCATTCCAAGGCACAGGAGCGCTGCTCCCCTGGCCGCTCGGCTGACCAGGACTCGCTGCGCCTGCCGCTACGAACATGGCGAAGGCGGCCAAAGCGGCAATCGCCAGTGTGGCAGCGGAGCTGGCAACGAGGTACCGGCGGCGCTGGTGCTGGCGCGCCTCCTTGATGAGGACCTCGACGGCCAGGTCATCTAGGTCGACGAAGTCCATTACCGAGAGCGCTTGCTCAGCGTTAGCCTGAACTTGCATGTCGGCCTCCCGTTGGCTCAGTTGGCATCCCGCAGGATGGATACAGTATGGCTATGGTTATTTCCAATGTCAAGGTTGACCGAGAGAGGCCGTCGTTGCTCCACCGCCAGGTAGCCGCGGCGATCCGCGATGCGATCAACAACGGGGAAGTGCGTGTCGGCGAGCGCCTACCACCAGCGCGAGACCTCGCCGGCGTGCTCGGGGTGAACCAGAACACGGTGCTCAAGTCTCTGCGGGTGCTGCGCGATGAGGGCGTGCTCGAGTTTCGGCGAGGTCGAGGGGTGACGGTGATTGCCGAACCCGTGGACTCGAGTTTGATGGCAAAGGTTGAGGAGCTAGTCGCTGAGGCTGAGTCCCTTGGGATGACGAGGGGGGACCTCTTCGGTCTCATCGATCTTCAGATGCAATGACCCTTGCCTAGATGCTCTTCGAGCTGGCCGGGCGGGAACCGGCGTTTCTCGACTCCCAGCCTGGTTGCTGCGCTTTGCGAGGCACCCCGTCAGATTGTGATCTCGAACTGGCATCCGACCGAGGTTGTGGAGAAAATAACCCCGGTCCCGCGACCAGGCTCGTTTTGCAGCCAAACCTGCAGCCTAGGCAGCAGACCAAGGTGCTCTTCAGCGGTCCGCGGTGGACGGTCAAGTGACTCTGACCAGGGCAGATGGATTTCGGTGGACCCTGGTAGATCCTCATGACCCGATCCCAAGGTGCCGGGATCGAGACCCGGGCGGCCCACAAAACCCCTGTTCACAGGCTTGAGGGTTATGAAATTGGTGTGAAGTGCAGCCAATGGGTCAGTTGACGGTGGACGCGTGCTGGTGTCGTCGTCGCACACTGACTCTTACAAGGCAGTCACCGCCGGTGTACTTGAGCGCACTCCATCACGAACCGCGACGAATTGTCCTCACCGCATCCTTCAGCAACAGCCCCCGGTGAAGGCGATCGGTAGGGCTCGCCTCAAGCTCGGGAATGAGGTGCAGATAGAAGTTTCTTGCTTCGTCGCTCTCGGCGTGAATTAGAAGTCCCCGACATCCAATCTCTCCCCCAATAAGGAGGAGTCGCGAGATGACGTCAGCGAGCAGCGCTGCTCCAATACCGCGACCTTCGTGGCGTTCGTCGACGCCGAGTCGTGCCAACAACGCAACTGGCTGAGGATACCGTCCGGCCCCCTTTGCTAATCGAGGCGGAGATTCTGCCAATTGAAGTTGCGCCATCGTCCATGCGTAGTACGCGACGACCAGCTGATCATCTTCTTGGGTGACCACGAACACCTTGGTCGAGTTCGACGAGACCGACTGTTTCGCGTGGCGGATCAACCATGAGGCCTGCTCGCTCGATCGGCACTGGAAGGTCTCGACGTCGTCGCTGCCGACCAGAGGCCGAGGTGCCAAGTAGCCCACTGCTACGAACTAAAGGGGCTGGCGCGTTCCATGAGTCCGAGAAGACCCGGAAGTTCTCGCGCAGGTGTCTCGTTGATCCGGTCCCACTCGGCAGCTTGGTCACTACTCAGAACGAATTCATCGCGATCAGCGAGGACGCGACGCGAGGCGTCGAGCAGGCTACCGAGGGCGAACGAGGTGAGGTCAGTGCCGGCCGAGTCGACGGCCTGGTTGATCAACTCTCGTTCTTCGGCGGTGGTGCGAACCTCCAGGCGCTGGTCTCGCTTTCGAGTGGTGGTGGCCATATGAACTCCCTCATGATGTACGGCCATTGTACGGCCAATCTGCAGTTTGTCAACAGCGCTGTTGGGGGCGCGAAGAAGACATTCTCTGCATCTCAACCATCCTTTCCATGCAGCCAATTGTGAGGCCAATGCAGCAGATCTCTATGAATCGCGACCTCTTCGGGCCCTGCCTTCGTCCATCGAAAGCAGATCCTTCATTGATCGTTCACCCTGGTGAAGCGATGGCAGCCTGATCTCATGCCGCCACCGTCTCGAACGTCAGCGGTCGTAGATGTCACGACGAAGTCCCATTCGGAGAACGAGCACAAGAAGCTCGTCGGCATGGATCTCGTAGATGACTCGGTAGTCGCCCGTTCGTACTCGCCACTCCCCATCTCCACCGACGAGCCGAGTCGCTGCCGGCGGACGAGGCTCATCAGCCAAGAGCTCGATCACCGCCTGGAGCCGGCGGCGGGTCTGAGGGTCGAACTTTCGGAGCTGGCGCGCTGCTGCTGGCGAGAGTTTGACGACGTAGATCACGTGAGGCCGAGTTCAGCCTTGACGTCCTCCCATGGAATCGGCTGCTCTCCGGTGAGCTCCATCTCGGTCCTGGCCGCTTCGGCGGCGCGGATATCTGCCATGTCCTCAGCCAGGTCAATGATCACTGCAAGGTCATCTGCATCGATCACTGCGGCCACCCGTCGGCCTCGACGGGTCAGGTAGATGGGCTCGTGCTCGGCACGGACCTGATCGATGATCGCCGCCAACTGCTTTCGAGCCTCGGTGATGTTCATGGGGTCAGTCACGCTCATGTACAGAGTGTACATAACCTTATTGATATGTATACAAAGACGGACTTGGTTCACATTCCCAACGTCAACTAAAACAGGGATTCCGGGTTCAGATTCCACGATTTCGCGAGCCGCCCAAGGGCGAGACGCCCGGCAGCTGTGAATCACACCGGGTTTCCTGGAGGCTCTGGCCCACCCTGAGTTTGGTGGAATTAGACGGCTGGACTCATCGCACCGGTGTCATCCGAAATGCACAACACATCGACGATCCAACCAACCGGGGGCCTGGGGCACGGCCCTGATCAGCCTTGGAGATCGCCTGGCCCGAGGGGTACGTCCACGGCGTGGAGACGAAGAATGTCGAGGGGCACGATCTCGAGCGCTCTCTCGTGCGTTGAGGCGAGGACCACGAATGCCGCCGCCCCGTCGTAATGAGAACGGAGCCAGTTGGCGGCGGTCACACACCAACGGTCACCGGGAACCAGTCCCGGGAACCCGTAGTGAGGCATCGGCGTGCTCAGATCGTTACCGATGGACCTTTGGTGCTCAAGAAACTCGGCGGTGACCACGGCACAGATGGTGTGACTCCCGAGGTCCTCGGGTCCAGTCGTGCAACACCCGTCACGGTAGAAGCCCGTGACGGGGTCGGTGCCACACGGCTCCAACGAGCCTCCAAGGACGTTTCGATCAACCATAGAGACAGTATCGCCGACCTACCGAGCCAGGGCAGACGACTTCCGCCAGTACCTCTGTCACTCACGACGTTCGGAGGCAGCGCCAGCTGGAGCAAAGGATGATCGCCGGCGCCTCGGGGATCGGAAGCATGGTGAACTCCGGGCAGGAGTGCATGCGACTCCCCACCCACCTCCTGCTGATCCAGATCAACCGCAGGCTGCCGGCGTGCCCACCCCCAACGTCAGCCTCAGGCGAATCACCGATCATTTAGCCGCCGTTGGTGCCATGCACCACCCACCAGACGCAGTCAGTTCAGGCGGGGCATCACGTCGGCAACCAGACTGAGTAGATCGCTCTCGGCGCCTCTGAACCATCATCCGAGGACGGGTCTGAGATGACCGAAGCAATCCTCAGGTCTTCCAACCGCTACGGCGCCGCTTTCGAGCAATCAATCCGAGTGCCCCGCCCAATCGGGGTCCTCCTCGGTGAAGGCCTCCACGATGGCCTTCACACCGAAGCCGAAAAGGTCCCACTCAACCGACGCCCCGTCGATTTCTCGGGGCAGGAACATCGGTGCGAATGCCTCGGGAGCCGTCGAGCGGCGCAACAGAGAGCCTTCACCGAACGAGAGGATGGCGACTGCCATCTGCTCGATGCGCAATCCCGGCCGTATGCGGAACCCAACAGCCTCAAGAGCAAGCTCGTAGATCTCGACATATTGGCGCGTCAACAGCGCAGTGGCCTCAGAAAACAACCCTAAGAATTCCTGGTTTACGCCGGCGTCACCTCCAGCAAGGGCGTACGAAGCCAAGGCGGTTTGGATCGTGGAAAGTGGGGAGATCGTCGTACTCAGATAGTCCTTGCTCGCCACCCTGATGAGTTCGTCGAGTGAGGCCCGACGCATCTTCGGAGAAGAGAGGTCGAGACGGGCAAAGGTCTCCGAGAGCGAGT
The DNA here is from genome assembly GCA_037142475.1 of Actinomycetes bacterium. Lineage (GTDB taxonomy): Bacteria > Actinomycetota > Acidimicrobiia > Acidimicrobiales > RAAP-2 > CAIUMH01. Next base: position 13,179 of record JBAXAR010000011.1, on the reverse strand, counting down.
CGGAGACTTCACCTATCTCTCCTTCGCCCTGCTCGGTGATGATGGTCCGAACAACGTCGAACTGAAAATCCTTTTGGTCCTGCCACACCCGACGAATCAGCGATGCGGGGGTGATACGGATTCCGGACGATTCCTGGAGGTGATCCAAAACCTTTTTGAATGTCAGGTTCTCGACGCCAGTCCCGAGGCCTTCGGCATGCAGGACCTCGATGCCTGACCCCAACACGAGTTCACGGAGTTCGACCTTGGAGCGGCGAACCCGGCGGCTTCGAGTCGGGGATTGATCCATGATTTCTTACTCTAGAGAAGGCGGCGGTGCGACGCCTAATCATCCTCTAACCAGAGCGCTTGGGGCTGCACGTAGCGTTTGCGCGGTGCGGGGGCCTTGGCTCGTGTCGGGCCGCGGGCGCGTCAGGCTTCTGGTTCCCCCGGGCGGGGACGACTGAAATCGAGAACCTCGCCTCGGTTCATCGACACCCAGTCGCGTGCCTCAATATACGGGCGGAACGTCTCAAGGATGAGGTGGTCGTCCGCCTGCGTTTTGGGGCGCTGGAGTTCATAGAGATGCGGAAACTCAGTCCACGCCACCACCGCATCAAAGAGCCGAAGGGCCGCTGGTCCAGACGGGGGCTCCAGGAGTACGGGTCCGAAGAAACACTGGCCATCGGGGAAGAAGAGGGTCGGAACGCCGTAGCCGCTGGCGTCGATCACGCGTCGGTGTTCGGCCAGCACCTCATCGTTGGTCGTGGGGTCTGCAATGGCCGCATCGACCAGCGCCGGGTCAAGACCCAAATTCTCGAGGAGCGCTCGAGCGACCTCAGGGACATGCGGTTTGAGGCCTTCGATGTGGAGGGCGTGTCCGGCTGCTTGGTACCAGCGGTCCAGATCCATCATGTCGTGACGACGCAGCAGCGCTCCGATCCGCATCATTGACCATCCATAGGACCACTCTCGTTCCCATGGGTGCTTCTTGCCCTCGACGCGATTGACCTCTTCAAGACTGAAGAACCGCCAGTTAATGGTCAGCCCAATCTGGTCACGAACCTCTCTGATCCACAGAGAGGTCTGATAGGCGTAGGGGCACATGACGTCGAAGTGGAAATCAATCGAACGCGGTCGAGAGGGCGGCCCCAACTGCGTCCCCGAGTTCTCCGTGGCTCCTGCCCCTCCGTCATGCATCGTTGTTGTCCCCTCAGTCCCCACTGCCGGGAGCCGGCCCGTGTGGGTCGATTCTCTCTCGGACTCACGATCCTAGGGTCAGAGGTCGCCGCTGATGTTCCCGCCGAGGGTGACGGTCGTCGACGATCGCACCCAGACAGCCTGCATGAGAGAGTCGGCCTCAACCCCCAGGAGGGTCTGCCCCGGCGAGAACACCAGCGATTTGGGTACCCCCGTCGACATGAAGCACCTGACCGTTGATGTAAGCCGCTGCGTCGGAGAAGAGGAAGGCGACAACGTTGGCGATATCCTGCGGCGTCCCAAGCCGCCGCATCGGATTCTGATCCGCCAGCCTCCGGCGCATCGGCTCAGGGATGCCTTGTAACGCGGAGGTGGTGGCAATAAAGCCCGGGGCCACGGAATTGCTGCGAATGCCATCGCGTCCGTGGCGGTTCGCAAAGTGCCGGGTGAGCTGCTCAATTCCCGCCTTCGAAACGCCATAGGCCACACGTCGAAGTTCACCGATCGATGCCGAGCCAGAGGAAATGGTGACAATCGATCCTCCTCCTCGCTCGATCATCAGCGGAATCGCAGCGCGGGCGCACAGCAGGGCCCCTTTCAGGTTCACCGCCTGAACTCGGTCCCACGTCTCGAGGTCCACCTCAAGGACATCGAGGTCGGTCATGAAGTCAGTGGTCGCAGCATTGTGGTCAAGGAAGTCGACGCCGCCATAGGTAGCCACGGCGGCTGCGAACATCGCCTCGATGGCGTCTGGGTCCGCTAGATCGCAGGCCACGGCGAGCGCCTCGCCGCCCTCGGCTCTGATCGATGCCGCCACACGCTCGGCTTTCTCGCCGAGGAGGTCCCCGATCACCACCTTCGCCCCGGCTCGCGCCAAGACCTCGGCGGTGACCCGCCCGATCCCAAACGCCCCACCGGTGACCACGGCCACCTTGTTCTCCAGCATCTGCGTCATCCCCTTCGGCTCATGTCGCCTGCAGCGCCGCGAGCACCTCTCGAAACTGCCCGTCGTCAGCCGGATCGGCCGGAACGGCGATGGTGATCCCCTCGCAGAGATCGCCATATCGCTCAAGGAGCACGTCTGCGAGATCTTCGAACCCTGCGGTCGGAATGAGCGCGTCGAGTACTTCGTCGGTCACCACGGCCTTGAGGTCATCAAAGCGATCGCTTCGGACCATCGCCTGCAGGCGCTCCCCCATGTCGCCCCATCCGTAGAGGTCGAGCGTGGGCCGGTAGGCCGGGGTCGAGAACAAAAACGCCAAGAGACGTCGCTGACGCTCTCGTTCCGCGTCGACCGCCCTGGCGGATCCGCCGGAGATCACCTGTGTCCCGGCCACCAGCTCAAAGCCACCCATTGGACGCTCAGCATCGAGTCGGCCACGCTCAAGATTGGGACGGCACAGTGACTCGAGATACCGAGGATTCGAGTTCGTGGGGTGAGTGACGAATCCATCGGCGAGCTCTCCCGCCAGTTGGCAGATCTTCGGGTTCACCCCTCCGAGATACAGCAGCGGTGGTTCCGTGTGCTCATCAGGACCGGGATTAAAGAATGGCTGCATCCGGCTGAGCCGAATGTGTTCTGACTCGAAGTTGATCGGCCCACCAGTCACGAAACAGGCAAACAGCGCACGAAGAGCGCCGAGATAGTCACGCATCGAGCCGATGGGATCAGACCATGCCATGGCGTAGCGCTCCTCGATGTTTTGCCGGATCTGTGTTCCGAGTCCGAGCTGGAAACGCCCATTCGAGAATTTCGCCAGGTCCCACGCGGCATAGGCCGTCAATGTCGGGCTTCTCACGAAGGCCAGGGCAACGCTCGTCCGAATGGTGATCCGCTCGGTGTGCTCGGCAACCAAGAGGCTCAGTGCCAGTGAGTCATGGACCGTCTCTGAAACCTGAAGTCCGTCGTACCCGAGTGCCTCGACACGGCGGGCGTGTTCGATGACCTCACCCATCGAGAGGTCGGGCGACATGCCGGCGTAGACCTTCACCCCTGGCCCCGCCAGTCCGGGTGGAGGTCTCGCTCAAGGGCCACCTTCTGAGCGCGCACGAGCTGGCCTGAAAACTGCGCTGACTCAGGCGATGACGCCAGCCAGGCGATCACCGTGGCTGGGACACTCGGGGGCGCTCCCACGTAGTGGCCGGCAAGACCATTGCGCGCTGCGTTCGCGATCTGCTTCTCGGTGTCGACAAATCCGGGATCGACATTGAACGCCTGTATCCCCTGGTCACCAAGCTCAATGGCAAGCATTGCCGCCATCTTGTGAAATGCCGCTTTCGACGCCGCATAGCCAAAGCCCCACCCGCCGCTGCCCACCGGGGCCGGCGGGTCACCGACTGCCACGTGTGACGAGACGTTGACGACCGTGCCTGCACCCCTGGCAATCATCGTTGGCACGACCGCCTGGGTCATGACCAGCTGGGCAACGACATTGCCTTCCAGCCGCGTTCTCAACTGCTCGACGGTGAGCTCGAGCAAGGGAACCATCCCGCCAGGCCCCGTATAGATCGCGTTGTTGACCAACACGTCGACATGGCCCCATTCTTCGAGGACGGTGTTTGCCGCCACGGTCATCGAATCCGAATCGGTCACGTCCGCAAAGACGGACATCGAACGAACACCCAGGGCCTCGACCTCCTCGGCTGTCTCCTCGAGCGATCCTGCGATCATGACCCCAGCACCCACATCAGAGTCGTCTCTGCCCTCTCCACGATGCAAGGTCCGCGCAGTACAGGCCACGTCGAAACCACCCGCAGCGAGTGCGATCGCCGTCGCCTTCCCGATTCCCCGGCTCCCACCAGTCACCAACGCTGTCCGTCGAACGCTCATCAGGACCCAGGTGCCCAGCGGGGAGGTCGCTTCTCCAAGAACGCCGCCACCGCCTCTCGATGGTCGTCAGAAGAGAGACACATGATCTGCGTGTGGTTCTCGAGGGTTATTGCCGCTTCCACTCCCGGAATCTCAAGCGACGCCCACATCGTCTCCTTCGTCATCCGGACGCCGAGGGGGGAATTCGCCACAATCATTTTCGCCTCGGCGATACACCGGTCGAGAAGCTCGGCATCAGGAACCACCTCGATCACAAGGCCGATCCGCTCCGCCTCCGGGGCGTCCACGTTGCGACCCGTGAGCATCATCTCGTGGGCATGGCCCGCCCCGACCAGCCGAGGCAGGATCCATGAGGTTCCGATATCGCATCCCGAAACACCGATCTTGACAAAGGCGGCAGAAAACCTCGCTGACTCGGCCGCGATCCGGATGTCACTGCCCAGAACAAGTGCCAGCCCGCCGCCCGCAGCGGCTCCATTCACTGCGGCGATGATCGGATGGCGCACCGAGCGAAGGTGCGCGATCAGCGACGCAATGTGCTGTTGGGTCGCCAACGCCGTGCTCGCTCGATCCGATGGATTCGCCTCGAGGCCAGGAGGGGTTCCGTAGCCAGTGAGGTCCAACCCTGCGCAGAATGCTCGTCCCGCTCCGGTCAGGATGACCACGCGACATCGAGGGTCACCGTCGACGCGATCAAGCGCCTGGTGAAGGTCCTCCACGAGCTCCGCAGTCATGGCATTGAGACGCTCTGGGCGGGTCAGGGTAAGGAGGCAAATCCCCGGTTCGATCTCAGTGATTGCAACAGTGTCAGTCATTGGGTCCACCTTCGCACAGGCCGGATCATCACCGGCGGCCGACGAGGAGCACGGCTGAACGCTCAGCGTCGGCCGGGGGCGTCGTACGTCACGGTGGAGCCAACCCGACTCGTTGGCGTCCCGAGGAGCCAGCGGAGGTCCTGCATGCCTTGGCGGCGGCGGGGTAGTTCAGATTTCGTCACCACGACTGCGGTCGTCTTCCATGCCCCCAACTCGTCGAGGACCTGCCGACGCAGATTGGGCGTTCTCTCGAGAGGGATTCCCCGCGAGATTGCGGTGAACGTGGTGCTCACCGGCGTACTGACCGAATACTCAACCAGCGGGCCGTAGGCGACGTGATGGTCTGGTCCCTCCGGGGCCTTGGCATGTCCTGATGGCATTCGGAATCGATACCCACTCTGGGCTTGCCACAAGATGCCCAACGGGTTGCGTCCGTTGGGGAAGGGGCACAACACCAGCAGGCCCCCCTCTGGATGTGATGTGAACGCAGGGCTCGAGAAATACGCCGGCATCGACGACGTCCGAACTCGAGGACTGCTCGGGCTGCCGGCAGGGACCAGCGCCAACGCACACAAGGCCATCACGCCGATCGGCACCACGGCGCGCCCGGGGGAACCATCGAGACGTCGACGGAGTCGCTCGAAGCCGAGCGCCACGACGAGGCCCACGAGAAGCGCCGTATAGAGCGCGAACCGAGACGGGATGATGTTCTTCGCCATCGGAAACTGCGCGAGGAGTGCCTCGGGGAGCCAGAGACCACCGACGGCTTGCGCCCGTGGACCGATGGGTGGCGCCCCGGTGACCGCCAGCGCCCCGCCCAGACCGAGGATGAAGGTACCAATGGCACTGGCCCCCAGCGCCAGGGTGGGCCGACCTCGCTTCGACCACAGAAGCGTGGCGGCGAACACGACGACGAGAGGAGCCCCGAGATAGGCCACGTTCTCATGCTGGACCGTCGAGAAGTGGTCGGAGATTCGGGTGAGGAATTCCGGCGCCAGTGCCACGGTTCTTGGAGGGATGAGCAACGCCAGCAGATCGCTCCGATAGGCCTGAGCCACCAATTGAACTGGTCCGCGAATCGAACTCGGCCCCCGCAACAGAAACCACAGGGGGTAGGCCAGCACCGCCAGCGAGATCGCGCCACCGATCACGGCCGTTCGCAGCGCATCAGCGGTGCGCTGACGCGCTGGTGGATACAGCGCCACCGTCACAAGGGTGGTCAGGCCCAGGGCTATCAGCGTTGTCGCCATGACCTCGGTGGAAATGAAGAATTGAACCACCACCAGCGTGGCCAGTGCTACCCCCGCCTTGAGTGGCGGCCACGCACCTCGCAGAACCCAAAGGCCCAAGAGGAAGAAGAGGGGAACGAGAGCGGCGAAGCTGAGTTGGATGTGCGGGCCCGTCGCCGTCTCGTAGACCGAAAACCCCACCACGGCGCCGGCGATGAATGCCGCCGGGCGCCACGCCACGAGGTGGCGCGCCACCACATAGGCGGCGAGGGCAGTGAGCGGAAATGCCAGAAGTAATAAGAGGTTGAAGCTCAGGACCGGTCCGCTCAGAGCAGTCACTGGCCACATCAGGAACCCAAGCGCAGGCTGGCTCGTGTTCACCATCAAATTGAGGCCCTCTGGGGCGTTTAAGCCAGGCGCGAACAACGGATTCTGGAGGTGGCTCAGCGCATGAGGAACCCAACCAATGAAGTAGACGTTGAGAAAGGTGTCACCGCGCCCCTTGATCGACGAGGCCAAGCCTGCGGAGATCTCCGTGTGGTGCAGCAGCACGCTGGCGAGCAGGTAGAGGGCAACGACCAGCGAGCCAGCGGTCCGTCGGCTCCAGCCTTGAGGCCCGGCCGGGAGCGGGGGGGGAAAGAACCGCACGTCGCTTCGGTTCCGCCGTTTCCCCGGGGTCACCGTTGTCGTATCGGAGGTCGTCACCACAGGGTGCTCACGCTAGCGAGCCCGCCTTCGAGGGACCGGCGATCCGACCCCCGAATCTCAATCCACAAGTTCGATGTCCTCGAGGATCGAGCGAAGCTGGCGACCCATCTCGCGGGGATTCCCCGAGATCGTGCCTATCTCATCACCCTCAACATCGATGTCATCACCTGGTCGGTAGAGCGAGACCTTCATACCCCGACCTCCCCGCTGCGCAAGGACAACCCATGGAAGGCCGACCAAGCCAGAGTCCCGAGTGGCCATGATCTGCCCACCTGGACCAAGGCCGAGGCCCCACTCGGGGGATCGGGCGGCATCGATCACGCGATCAATCTCCGCGCTGCCGCCTGAACGTGAACTGTTCGAAAACCCTGAGCTTTTGGTGATACCCGAACCCTATGCCTCCGCCGCGCCCACGTGGAGAGACCCTTGGGATCCCAGCATCCAGACGCCTTCTAGGATGGGGAATCGAACTGATCAGGAGGCAGCAATGACCAAGACCGTGATGATCACCGGAGCAGGATCCGGTTTCGGGAAGGGTGCCAGCCTTGCGCTGGCCGAACGCGGCCATCAGGTCATCGCCACCACGGAGACCGAGGAACACGCCGAAGCCCTTCGAGCCGAAGCTCCCGGCATCACTGTCGAGAAATTGGACATCACGTCTGACGACGTCGCCAAAGTGGCGGAATGGGAAATCGACGTGCTCATCAACAACGCCGGCGCCGGACAGACCGGCCCGATGGCCGATGTGCCAATCGAACGAGTGCGCCACCTGTTCGAGGTCAATGTCTTCGGCACCCTTGCCGTGACCCAGGCCGTGCTTCCCTCCATGACCCGTCGGGGAGCCGGGAGAATCATCATCGTGTCGTCGATCGCTGGCGTTATGGCCGGGCCGGCATTCGGGCCATATGCCATGACGAAACATGCTCTTGAAGCGATGGGGAAGGCGATGCGCGCAGAGCTTGGTGGCCAGGGCATCGACGTGACCTTGTTGAATCCAGGTCCCTATCTCACAGGGTTCAACGATCGGATGGCCGCCTCGATGTGGGAATGGTTCGACGACGAGTCGCTCAACGCACCCTCTACGCCCCTCTTCGAGATGATGCATCAGTTCGTGACCGAGGGTCAGCTCGACCCTAAAGATGTCGTGGCCAAGATGGTTGAACTCGTCGAAGCCGAGAGCACCGAGGAAAACAACTTCATGCCTCCTGAGCTCAGAGACCTCGCCAAGGGGTAGCAACCTTTACTGATTCTGCTGGACACAAGCTCGTCATGATCCTGCGGGCTCGAGGATCTTGACCCTTGCGTCGGGTGAATCAGTGTTAATTTCCCCCCGAGTCGACTCTGGTGTCGCCGAGGGCGAGAGACATAGATCTCCAGCGGTGAGAACCGAGGGCACAAGGAGGGCGGTCGTCATGAAAAGCACTGATATTTACCGGGACCATCTTGATGCTGTCGCCGAGAGTTATCGGGGCAAAAACGTCCTCGTGACCGGTGGCGCCTCGTTTATTTCAAGCCACATGGTCGAAGAGTTAGTCCATCTCGGAGCGCAGGTTCGGGTGGCGGACGACCTCAGCTCTGGCAAGCTCGAGCACCTTGCCGACGTTGAATCCGACGTGGAAATCATCGTCGGGGACCTGCGCGATCCACAGGTGACCGAGCGTGCCACCTCGAACACCGACATCGTGTTCCACATGGCTGCTGACCACGGAGGACGGGGCTACATCGATACCCACCCCGTCGAGTGTCTGGGCAACATGGCGTTAGACCACATGGTCATGGCGACTGCGGCCCGCCAAGGAGCCTCAACAATCGTTCATGCCTCATCGGCCTGCGCCTATCCCATCGGGCTTCAAGACGATGCCGATGATCGAAGTCTCCTCAGCGAGGACCAGGCCGGATTCGATGTTCCTGGCAAGGCCTTCGCCGACGGCGCCTACGGCTGGGCGAAAATCATGGGTGAGTACCAGCTGGCCCATGTCGCCTCTCAGTTCGGCCTCGCTGGGGTTTCGTGCCGCATCTTCACCGCCTATGGCGAACGCGAGAACGAGTCCCACGCCGCGGTGGCGCTGATGGCCAAAGCCCATCGCAGGATGGATCCCTATCCGGTCTGGGGCGACGGAACCCAGACAAGGAACTTCACCCACGTCGCTGACACGGCCACCGGGCTCATCCTTGCTGGTGCGAAGTTGGCGGGGCCTGGCGAGTTCGATGTCATCAACGTCGGCACTGATCAGCACTACACGATCAACCAACTGATGGACGAGATCTTCACCGTGGCGGGCTGGCGGCCTGAGTCGATCGATTACCAGCTCGACAAGCCCGTTGGCGTGAAGTCCCGCGCTGCCGACTGCACCAAGTCACTCGCCACCCTTGGCTGGGTGCCATCGATCTCTCTGGCCGACGGCGTCAAGCGGACCTATGAGTGGTACGCGAGGACCCAGGGCACCGAGGGCAGCCTCGATGATCTCCTCATGACACGATGAGCAGCACTGTGGCAGGTACCCGAGTTGATCTCGTACTCCCCGCGCACAACGAGGAGCACAGCATCGAGGGCGTCATCCGCGACTTCTACGAGATCTGCGCAACCAAGGGTGGCCTCGACCTGCACTTCATCATCTCCGAAGATGGATCAAGCGACGCAACAGCGGCAGTGATCGAGGCGCTCGCCGCCGAGCTGCCCATCACCCTGATTCACACGGACTATCGCAAGGGCTACTCGAGAGCGGTCATCGACGGGATGTTGGCAAGTACCGCTCCGCTGGTGGCGACCTGCGACAGCGATGGCCAATACGATCCAGCCGGACTCTTGGACCTCGTCTCAGCCATCGATGGACACCAAGTGGCCTTTGGCTACCGAAATCCTCGTCATGATCCGCCGATCCGTAAAGTGATGTCGGGCGCCTTCAAGATGGCGTATGAGATCTTTCAGTCGGCTCGCTTCAAGGACCCGTCGTGCCCGTTCGACCTCTTCAGCCGGGAGTCCCTTGAGGTCCTCGTTCTCAATAACCCCAAGGTCCCTCTCATGCCCCAGGGGCTCTGGTGGGAGATGAGCGCGCGCATTGTCGGGATGGGACTCGACGTCGTCGAGGTCCCCGTTGCCCACCGCAAGCGCGACGAGGGTGGCTCCGTCGTCTACAAGCCTCGCAAGATGCCGCGCATCGTGGCTGACAATCTCTTCGGACTGTGGTTGACCAAGGGTGACATCGAATACCAGCGCGCGCAGCGTGGACGCTGAACAGCCTCCCCCCGGGTCCACACCCACCCCAGACGCCCTCGTGCTCGGTGCTTCTGGATCACCCGTGACCGGATCTACCATCCCGCCAAACCCGATCGGCACCCCACGGAGGGCCGCGATCGCCACTGAAATTGCCGGAGTCGTGGCAACCGCGACGTTGCTCGGCTACATCGGGTTCTTCGCCATGTTCTCGAAATTCGAGGCGTACGACGATGAGGGCTACTGGCTTATTTCCCTGCGGTCATTCCATCTCCACGGCAGCTTGTATCACCACACGTACTCGCAGTGTGGGCCGTTCTTCTATGAGTTCTGGTCCGCCTTCTACTCCCTCACCGGCTTGCCGATCTGCCCCAACACTGCTCGGGCCGCCTCGCTGGGTGCATGGATCCTCGCCAGTACAGCGATCGGCATCAGTACGTGGATCTTGACCCGGCGTTACCTTCTCGGTCTCCTTGTCCAAGTCGCCACGTGGATCCTTTTGTTCACGTTGATCAGTGAGCCCCTCGAACCAGCTGGCCTCGCGTACGTCCTCGTCGGAGGAGTGATGATCGGTATCGCACTCGTTGCTCGAGGTGCGCGTCGAGTCGGAATGCTGACCATCGGCACCTTGGCCACCGCTCTCGTGATGACCAAGGTCAACATCGGCCTTCTCGTCCTGGCGGCTCTTGTCTTTGCTGGCCTTGTCTGTTGGCCCTCCGAGCGGCTCCGTCGAGCGAGACTCGTCGTGGGGTCCCTTGAGGTCCTCGCAGTTGGCGTCGTCCTCACAGCCCAGATCATCGATCAGGACTGGGTATTCGAATACGTGATCTTTGTCGTGGCCTGCCTTGCCGCCATTTTGGCCTTCGTTGTCACTCGCAACTGCTCCGACGAGCGCCTCACCACCAATTCCCTCCTCTGGGCGGGTGGTCCTGCCGGCATCACGGCTGTCGTGATTTGCCTCGGCGTCATCATGAACGGGACCTCACCTCGTCAGTTGATTGACGGCACGATTCTGAGTCAGCGTGGCTTGGCGGGGATCTTCCACATCCGTCTTCCTATCCACCCCGTCGAGGTGGTCTTCGCGCTCTTTATCGCTTCGATCGGCATCGCCGTCGCCCTCTTCTCGAGACGCGACGCTCTCGCTCGTCGTGTCCACTCGCGGCTTGGGGGCTTGGCTCGTCTGGCGGTCGGCGCCTGGATGATCCTCACCGTGCAGCCCCTCTATTTCCTCAAGTATGCGTTTGGAAGCGCCCAACCCATCCCCTACGTTCATGGGATTTCATTCCTTCTCGCTGCTCCTTTTGTCTGGGTGGCGCTGATCGAGACTTCCCGAGACTCCGAGAAGGCGCCTTCGATCTCACTTCCTCGGGTGGCACTCGCCGCCATCGCCGCACTTGGTTGCTACGAAGCATTCCCCGCAGCCGGAAGTCAGCTCTGGTGGGCATCGATCGCTCTCATGCCGATCGCTGCGCTCTGTCTCCTTGATGGGATCACGGTGATTGCTCGCGCAACCAACTCGAAGCAGTCACGGCTTCGATCGACTCAGCGAATGGGTACCGCGTTCATAGGCATCCTTGTGGCGGCCCTGTTGGCCGGTCCCATCTTCGCCCTCGTTCCACTGCGAGAGCGCTATAACGAGACGCCAGCTCTTCAGGCGACTGGAGCTCACTGGATCCACCTCGATCCCAGCCAAGTGCGGACATTCGACCGCATCAGTGCGACTCTCAAGGATCACTGCATGACCTTCCAGGGCCTTCCAGGTCTCAATACCTTCTATTTCCTTACCGGACTCGAACCCCCCACCGATCTCAACACCACCCAGTGGATGAACTTGCTCAGTGATTCACAGCAGAATGAAGTCCTCAATCGACTCAAGGTCACCAAGGGCCTGTGTGTTGTGAAGAACACGTCCCTTATCCCGTTCTGGTCATCGAAGGGATCGCTGCGTCGGACTCCCCTTGTTCGCTACCTCGAACGGGACTTCGTTGTCATCAAGACCGAGGGTCCCTATCGCGTGCTCGCGAGGCCGACTGCTCCCTGACGCCTCTGACGATCACCGTCCAGCGGCTATCGACTCCTGAGGCGCCTCGGTATCAACAATCGGATCCCGTCGCACCATCCCAGTGAGGGCAAGGGCGACGACCTCAAGGAGGGCGATGGTCGAAAGGGCGGCATCGAGTGCCGTGACCCGGGCGTCTTCGTTGATGGCCACAATCCTGTCGGCCTCCTCCGGAGGGACGCCGGCCCTATCCAATGCCTTGGTGAGCTGGGTGTCCGAAACGAACGAGACATTGTTCGCAATCGCCACAGGCGCTTGCTTCTTGAGCTCGGCGGAGACCTTCGGATCTGTGGCGACACCTCCGAGGATGCTGGAACTCAGATTGGCGATCAGTACAGCACCGGCGAGGGCTGTCCCCATCGAGGCCCCCAAGTTCGTGGCGGTGTTCTGAAGACCACCGACCTCTGGGCTCTCCTCTTCGGAGACTGCCGACACGGTGACGGCCCCCAATTGGGAGGCCAGCGCTCCGATGCCGAAGCCCATAAGCAGCATCGGCAGAGCCACCACACTGGCGTTCGCTGAGGGTCGCACCCCAGCAATCAGCACGACCGTTCCTGCGATCATGAGCAGGAGTCCGATCCTGACCACTCGGCGAGGACGCGCCCGGGGGGCAACCCTAGGAACGAGGATGGCCGAGAGAAGAAGGGCAGCCGAGAGCGGGAGCAACCTGATTCCCGTTTGAAGGGCGCTGAGCTCGAGGACCACGGAGAGGAAGAGCGGAATCGTAAAGAAGACGCCAGCCTGGGCAAGGAATTGGAAGAAGAACATCAAAAGCCCACCGACAACTTGGCGATTGGCGAAGAGTGCAGGACGAACCAACGGCTCTTTGTCGTGCTCGACGCGTGCTGCCTCATGGGCCAAGAAGGCGGCGAGGACGAGGAGCCCCCCCAAAAGCATCCAGAGCACTGGCGACGCGTGAAGGATCGTGGGCTGGCCCGGAACCGGAGAGATCCAGCCCCACTCACCCGACCGGAGAACACCGAGCACGATAAGCGAGAGGCCAATGATCGAGAGGATGGCACCGGGGAGGTCGAATGGCTTCCGAGGTCCGGTCACCGGGGCATCAGTGATCTTCCCGCACAGCAGCAAGATGAGCCCAACAACGGCCACCTCCCCGACGAAGACCCAGCGCCATGAGGCAAAGG
>JBAXAR010000010.1:0-30762 GCA_037142475.1 Actinomycetes bacterium | reverse complement strand
CCTTGTGAGAGCGGCTGCCCGTGCCGCGTCCTTTGACTGCGCCATCTGGAGATACCCCTGAGCATCGAGCTGCTCAGGTGGCACACCTGGTTCGACGAGCGCCTCGGCAGGAATCATCTCGACATTGGGATCAAGCTTGGCAGGAAGCCACGTGAGCCAGCTGAGCGGCGTGAGGTAGACGTCGGTGAGAAGGATTTTGCCGGGCATTGCCGGACCCTTCTTGCCGTCGATGGTGATCAGCGACGTCACCGGCTCGGCGCCTCCGGGCGAGATCGAATACTGGTTGGTGTCGATCTTGCTGAGAAAGAAACCCATGGCCACGGCGAGAACCATGAGGATCAAAGCGATGCGAACGACTCGACGTCGTCCACCCAGCGTCTTCGGTGGCGGCATACTGCTTTCGTGGGTCACAGTTCCGATACCGTACCGGCGGCAGCCGCTCTTGAGCGTCGCATCGCCGTAATTGCCGCCGGGAGCGCCCTGTCCGACGACGCCATCGGCCTCGTCTCCGACGCCCTCGAGGACCACGATCCCCTCGTTCGCAGCTCAGCATTGGGGGCTGCCTCGAGACAAGGTCGCCTGAGTGGCGACATGATTGCTCAGGGGTTACGCGACCCTGTCGCCTTGGTGCGCCAGCGTGCCGCACAACTTGCTCCTTTGGCCTCCGGAGTCGGATCAAGGAGCAGCCTGCCAGCGGCCCTCATCGCTGCACTGGCTGATCCGGTCCCGCTCTGCGTGGTCAACGTGCTCGAGGCCCTCGCCGCTCGGCGCACCATCGCCTGCATCGATCAGGTGATCGAGCTGGCCTTGAGCGCGAATGATCCTCTCGTCGTCGAAGAAGCGGTCGCCACGCTCGCTGCCTTCGGCGATGAGCGTGGGCTCCCCGCTGTCCTGGCTGCCACCGAGGGACGCCCTGCCCTCCGCCGGCGTTCCGTCGCCGCCCTCGGCGCGTTCGAGGGCCAGGGTGTTGAAGACACACTCGACCGGTTGGCTCAGGACAGGGACTGGCAGGTTCGCCAAGCAGTGGCGATGCTTCGTCGAGAACCACTCGACGCGCTTCCTGAAGACTTCGATGACGAGGGCGACCCCGACGCCTAACCGCTTAGCGATCTGCTGCAGCGAAGAGTGCCCTCAGGCGATCAAGTTCATCGAGGCACCGTGCTGCACCTTCGACCACTGCCATCGACGGGTTGGCGGCCACGTGGACAGGGATCGAGGTGCCTGCAGAGAGCAGCGCAGCGAAACCATCGAGCATCGCTCCCCCGCCGACGAGGTGAATTCCCTCGAAGATGGCGTCCTGAGCCAGTTCCGGTGGCGCATCGGCCAGGCAGGATGCTGCGCCACCCACCATTGCGGCCACCAAGTCGGCGATTGCCTTGGACACCATCACCGAACTGATCTGCTCAATCGCCGGGGCGGCCGTCATCGTGCGCCGCCCATGGACTTCAGCATCGACCGGTAGAGCAGCAGGGTCCGCTGAGCCGATCTGAACCTTCAACTGCTCGGCGAGGCGATCGCCAATGACGAGGTCTCGCTGTTGACGCACAGCACTCGCGATGGCTGCATCGAGATCATGACCACCAATCCGCAGCGCCTTGAGCGCCACGACACCACCGAGCGAAATGATCCCGGTCTCCGACGTTCCAGCCCCCACGTCGACCACGACGGACCCGACAGGGTCGTGGATCGGAAGGCCGAGGCCGATGGCCGCCGCCATCGGAGCATCGAGGAGCAGCGCCGAACTTGCACCGGCCCTCCTCGCCGCCTGCCGGAGCGCTCGGCGCTCGATCGATGTTGCTGCAGCAGGAACGGTGAGGACCGCTCGCGGGCGGCTCATACGCTTCAGGCCACACCGAGAGAGAGCGGCGCGCAGCATCCGCTCGGCCATGTCGAAATCGGTAATCGCTCCCTGTCGGAGCGGTCGCACCGCCACCACGTGGTCCGCAGTCCGGCCAACGAGCGCATCGGCTTCGTGACCAAGGGCGAGGACCTCACGAGTGCGCGTATCGACCGCCACCACCGACGGCTCCTCCACCATCAGGCCGCGGCCCTTCACCACGACCCTGATGGCCGCCGTTCCGAAATCGATGGCCACATCTCTCGACACGATTCCTCACTGTACGACCCTTGGGCGACTGCGCCCAACGACGGGTCGGCGGTAACGTGAGCACCCTGTGATGAACGAGGCTGACTTTCCCTCGGACGGCACTGACGA
This sequence comes from Actinomycetes bacterium, assembly GCA_037142475.1. Lineage (GTDB taxonomy): Bacteria > Actinomycetota > Acidimicrobiia > Acidimicrobiales > RAAP-2 > CAIUMH01. Next base: position 28,547 of record JBAXAR010000010.1, on the reverse strand, counting down.
TCCCTCGAAGGCAACCCCTTCTGGTCGCAGTGGTGGGCCGGGCAGCGATGGGCGAACCTACCCATCGCCTTCCGAGCGTCGTTGGATCCATCCCGCCGAGTTGCCCTCCGCCTCGAATCTCACCCGGGGGCCCGTCGTCGCCGCTCCAAGGCCTTGGGTCCAGCGAGCGCTTGGGCTCTGTGCCGTAGGGATGCTCGTCGCCGGTGTCGTCCTCCTCACGCAGGGACCTCGAACCCCACCGAGCCCAGAGCCCTCCGTCGCCTCCGGGATCACCGGCGTTCCTGAATCCAGCCGAGCCACGGCCACAGAGATGGTCGCCCTCTCCATCTCGTCTCCTGACGGTGTGCGGTCAGGAACCGGAATCGTGATTGACGGCTCCGGGGTGAAGCTGATCAGCACCTCGACGATCCCAGCCGATTCGACCATCTCGCTGACCGCCCTCGACGGAACGACCACCAGCGCCCGAGCGGTCGCCACCGATACCGCGACGTCGGTCACGCTTCTCGTAGCCGAGCAGCCGATTCGGGGGTCTGGACTGACGAGCGCCTCAGCGACTCCAGGACAGAAGGCCACTGCCCTGAGCATCGAGGCGAATGGCTCCTCGTCACCGACCATCAACTGGCAATCGACGTCAATCAGCAGCGTCGATGCCTCATTCCAGCGAAGCGTCGGCTGGGTCGGGACCATCGAAGCCCATGGTGGCCTGAGCGACACCTCCGGTTCGATCCTCGTCGATGAGGCCGGACGCCTTATTGGAATCGCCGCTCCAAGCATCGGGACAGATGCCTACCTTCCCGCCACCTTCGTCGTCGCCTTGAGTCAGCAGATCCTTTCCGGTTCCCCCACGAACCACGGATCCCTCAACATCGTTGGACGGTCAACGACCTCCAGACCTGGCGTCGAGATCACGGCGGTCCCCACAACGAGTCCCGCCGCCAACAAACTCCTCCCAGGCGACATCGTGGTCAAGGTTGGCGGCACCACGGTCCAGAACTACGCCGAGCTCGTCGACGCCCTCTACGCCTTTGGGGTTGGCGACACGTTCACGCTGGGTGTCATCCGCAAGAACGAGAGTCGCTCGGTTCTCGTCTCGCTGGCTGCTCTAGCCTAAGCGGCCTCCTCCTCAGCGGCCGATGACCGAGGGTGACCGTCGGGCCGTAGGATCAAAAATGTCATGGACCAACCACAAAGCCCCTTCGACGGCCTTCTCGGCGACCTCCTCAAGATCCTCGGTGGTCAGGGAGGCGGGACGCCATGGCTGGAGTCAGCCCGAGCGCTCGCCCTTGGTGTCGCCACGAATGGGGAGGCCGAGTCCAACCCTGACCCGCTCGAGCGCATCGCCCTCGAGCAATTACTCGACGTCGCTCGACGCCATGTCGAAGACGTCACCGGCACGACGCTCGCCGAGCCCATAACCCTCACGCCCGTTGGTCGAGGGACGTGGGCCGTTGCCCAACTCGATGCCTGGACGCCGATGGTTGAAAAGGTTGTGGCCGCTCAAGCCGAGGCCACCGGCGCATCGCTGGCTCAGTTGGCCCCAGAGGACGGCGAGGGTGGTGTCCCACCGATCTTTGGCCAGTTCGCCGCCACACTCGGTCCGATGCTGCTGGGCCTTCAGTTCGGCTCGGCTGCTGGCCACCTCGCTGAACGAGCACTGGGCTGCTACGCCCTTCCCCTCCCATGGCCGAGCGGAACTGACCTGATGCTGGTCCCAAGGAACCTCTCAGAGTTCGCCGAGGACTGGAGCCTTCCTCTCGATGAGGTACGCCTGTTCGCCCTCACTCGCGAGCTCGCCGGCCGGCACGCCTTTGGTAACCCCTCAATTGCTGGGCGGGTCAATGCCCTGCTTGGTGCGGCCATGAGCGACGCCCTCGCTGCCCAGGCAACGCTGATCGAGAGGATGACCAGCTCGGGAGACCCCGATGTGTTGAGTTCCATGCTTTCCGACCCCGACTCGTTGCTCGCCGAACTCGTCACCCCAGGTGGTCGCTCCTCATCAGCGAGTCTCACCGCGGCGACGACAGCCCTCGCTGCATACCTTGATCACATCGCTGATGCCGTGGCGACCAAACTCACAGCCAGCCACGGCCTGCTCCGCGAGGCGTGGCACCGCCACCGGGTGACCGATGCCAAGGGCGAGCAGGCTGCCGGCGGGCTGTTCGGTCTCGACCTCTCCGCTGTCGAGGTGGAACGAGGCCAGTCGTTCGTCGCCGGTGTCCTTGAGCGCCAAGGCGAAGAAGGACTCTCGAAACTCATCAGAAGTGGAGACGACTTGCCGACTCCGGCAGAGATCGATGCTCCCGGCCTGTGGCTCGAGCGCATTGCCCTGCCACCACTCGACCACTAGCGCTGGAACTGCCCGTCCCTCTGAGGGAACGAACCGAAGGAATTAAGCCTCGGCGGGAGCAGGTGCTGTAGGGGTCTCCTCAGGGAACCCAAGGTCCCAGTCGACCAGAATCGCTTCGCGCTCACCGTCACGGTTCACCCGCTCACGGTTGCGTCGGAACTGAGGATCGTGGGGAGGCAGAAGAATGAGGCGTGCGTTCACCCGATCACGGAAGGCGTCGATGACCGCCTCATCGCCCCAGACAGCCTGAAGGTCCCAGTGTGGCTCAACTGGCCCCAAGTAAACGATACGGACCTGCGCGATCGGGTCGACCTGCTCTTCGGCAGCCTCAGTGTTCACCTGACTCATCGGTCCTCCCGGGACGTTGCTCTGGTTTCCATGCTACTCCGGTGCGAGGACGAGGTCGCCCTGATGAAGTGAACCTAAGAATTGCATAATGACCTGCACTTTTACGAAAGTTCTGAGATATACTCAAATTATCGAACAAGGAGGGGTTCCCATGGATGCAGAGTGGATGGAGCAAGGGAAGTGCCGAGAAGTCGCACCCGATACCTTCTTCCCGAGCGATGGACTTGGCGTGATTAAGGCGCAGCGAATCTGCGCCAGCTGCCCAGTCCAGAACTCTTGCCTGGAGTACGCACTTGAGAATCACATCGACCATGGGGTCTGGGGTGGTCGCTCGGAGCGTGAACGTCGTCGGATCCTCAGGGCGCGCCGCAAGCAGGGCGCCCTCATGGCCAACTGACTGGTTCTTCAGACGCACCTTCGGTGCTTGAGGCAGTTGTCAACGTCAGCGAGGGCAGAGACCCGAGTTGGCTCCACCAACTGGCCGAAAGCACCGAAGGTTGCGTTGATCTTCATGTTGACGCTGATCACAACAGGAGCGTCCTGACGATCATCGGTCGTCAGACAGATCTCATTGATTCGATTCTCGCCATCGGCACGTCGCTCCTTGAGACTCGAAGTCTTGCCAGCCATGACGGCGTGCACCCACGACTCGGGCTCCTCGACGTGGTGCCCTTTGTCCCTCTCGGAGCAGCCACGCTCGCCGATGCTGCCGCCACCAGAGATCTCGCCGCCAGCAGGCTGAGCGTCGAGCTTGGGATCCCATGCTTTCTCTACGGGCCGCCGAGCCCATCGAGCCCTGCTGGCTATGAGTCCCGCACGCTGCCCGAGATTCGGCGGTCGGCGTTTTCAACCCTCCACCCGGACCTCGGGCCACCGAACCCTCATGCAATCGCCGGCGCCTCTGCAGTGGGGGCTCGCCCCTACCTCGTTGCCTGGAACATCTGGCTCTCCGGCGTGAGCCTCGCTGTAACCCAAGAGATTGCTGCGTCTCTTCGGACGCCAGCGGTTCGATCGCTCGGCTTCGAAGTCTCAGGCGGCACACAGGTTTCGTGCAATCTGATCGACCCGACGGTGGTGACCCCGGCCCATGTAGCCGACCTCGTGGCCGCCGCACTCGACGGCTCAGGATCCATCATCCGCTGCGAGCTCGTCGGCCTTGTCCCAGCCTCGGTTCTCCACGCTGTCGACCAAAGGCGCCACGAAGAACTCGATCTGGACCCGACAAAGACCATCGAGTCCCGATGCGCCGCTCAGGGCATCGCCATCGCCTGAGCCGTCTAGGGCCAGGAGTACTCTCAGGCCTCGCTTTGGCTCAGGAAGCGACGACCCCGCGGCGCTCAAGTGCTCGGGAGCGACGCAGGCGGCGACGCTCACGCTCGCTCATCCCACCCCAGATCCCGAACTTCTCGCCGTTTCCGAGGGCGTACTCGAGGCAGTCCTCGCGCACGACACATCCCCGGCAGACTTCCTTCGCCTCGCGGGTCGATGCTCCCCGCTCTGGAAAGAACAGGTCCGGATCAACCCCCATGCAGTTCGCCTGAGCTTGCCAGCCCTGACTCTCTTGACCCTCTAGCAATGAAATAACGTCCATCGGTCCTCCCTAAGCACCACGTCGATGTGGCACCGATGTAACTACACTGCTGTCATTCTCCCCCCAACGAACAGGATTTGCAAGTGCGGACTGGCTTTCTCGCACTTTGGGGGTCCGATCAGCCGGCGGAGCGCATCACCCGACGGTGCTTCAAGAAGTCCACCAGAACGTATCCACCGAGGTCGTCGTTGGTCGTGTAGAAGGTCCGACCACCATTGACTTCGGCAATCTGTTCGACGAAGGGATAGTGCGTCCGCTCAAGGTCGAGGGCGAACGTATTGATCGTGATGTTGGCTCGTGTGCAGCGCACAACCTCTGCCATGGTCAGGCGAAGCGTTTCGGGCAGCGGTGGGTAATTGAACTCCGGCTCACCCCATCGGTTGATGTGCGCGGTCGGCTCGCCATCGGTCACCACGATGATCTGCTTGGTGCCGTGCTGGTGAGCCAGCATCGAGCGCGACAGGGCCAAGGCGTGCTGGAGGTTCGTTCCGTAGATGTAGTCCCACATCACCGTGGGGAGCTCTGTGGCCTTGACCTCTCGAGCGACTTCAGAGAACACCACGAGGCCGAGGTAATCCCGAGGGAACTTGGTCGAGATCAGGTTCTGAAGCGCCATCGCCATCTTCTTGGCCGGGATGAAGTTGTCCCGCATTGGCATCGACATCGACAAGTCAATGCACAACACCGTGGCGGAACGTGCCAGAGCCTCAGTCTCGATCACCTCAAAGTCCTCTGCCTCGAGCTTGACCGGTACTCCCCCACCGCTGCGCACGACTGCGTTGTGCACCGTCTTGGAGAGGTGGAGATTGAGCGGGTCTCCCGGTTCATAGGCGCGCGTGGTTTCTTCGCGGTCATGGCCGAAGCCGACTGACGTGGTCTGGTGTTGGCCGACGCGATCTTGATTGATCTGCGTGAAGAGATCTTGCAGCGCCTTGTTCCCCAGGCGCCGAGTGCCGTGGGCCGTCAGCTCCATGCGGCCACCCTTGTTGGCGATCAAGCCTGCGTCTTCGAGTGACTTGGCGACGTCAGCCAGGCGACTGAGCTGCTGGGCAGCATCGTCGCCGAGGTTGCGACGAACCTCGTCGATGTCGATCTCCCCCAGCGCCGAGGCAGCTGGCGATGTCGACAAGAGATCCTCCATACGCTCGAGCTCTGCCAGTTCACGAGCCGCGTCGGCCGCCTGAGACATCGACATCGAGCCTTCGCCATCGAACCGATACCCGTCGCCCCAAGGAAGCTCAGGGAAGGCTGCCTTGAGATTGGCATTGAGCCGCTCCATCGACCAACGGATGCCCATGTCTTCGAACATCGACTCGGCAAGTCCCTGGAGCTCGGCTCGCTGCTCTGGCGACATCGATCGCCACATCGCTTCGGCCGCAGCCATCTGCTTCGCCATCTGCTCGAGGAGATCGTCGAGCGACTCCGCCCCAGGGAACAGGTCACCGAAGCGATCCATGAACTCCTCGAATGTCGGGTCGAGATCCTCACCACGCTGGCGCTGCTCGATCATCTCGCTCAAGGCATCCATGGCTTCTCGGGCACGCGCCAGCTTCTCGGGATCCATGTCAGAGAGAGCGTCAGACATCCCCTTGAAATAGCTGTCGGTGATCTCCTTGCGCATCTCTTCGACGAGCTCTTCAAAGGCCTCTCGGGCCTCGGTGGAGGTGAAGTTGTACTGCGTCATTGACCGCACTCGGCCCGCAAGATCCGGCGGCATCAGGTCCAGCGCCATCTTGCGCTCGGCCACCACGTCATTGGTGACCTGCTGACGGCGCTCGTCGTCGGATTCCCCCGCCTCACGGGCGAGGTCGTCGAGACCGGTGTTCTCCATCTGCTCGATTTCATCGAGGCGCTCTCGGTACTTGGCCAACTCCCCGTCAGGGTCACCCTGGCTTAAGAGCTCCTCGCGACGACGGCGGGCCTTCTCGAGGAGGTCGCGAAGGCCCTCGAGGCGCTCGCCATTGGGCAGGTCCACACCTCGGCGCAAGAGGCGCTCGAGAGCGTCGCTCAGGTCGCCCGTGCCGAGGAGATCGTCGCCCAGAGCAGCGAGGAGATCCTCAGGGTCCAGGCCGGCCAGGTCTTGGCTCCCGTCCCATGCGGAGTAGTCGTAGCGAGCGCTCATCAGCCCCTCGAGCGGTAGAGCGCCCGAGCGCCCGATGCATCCTTGTTGAGACGCTTCGTCAGATGCATACCCTCGAGAAGGAATTCGAGAGCTGCAGCCATCTCTCCCGACCCCGCCGTGTCGCCGGCGATCCTGCGGGTCGGTGCCTCGAGCGACGGCACCGAAGCGAGCAGTTCGAGATAGTCCTTCGCTGGCATGTCATCGCCAGTGTGGGCCACCACATCGCCCTCGAACTCGGTGACGATCTCCGCCGCTTCGGAAAGCGTCACGTGCTCCCGGAACACCAGCAGCGTCGCCGCCGCCATGAGCTGAGCGATGACCTCAGCCTCACGACCTTCTTCGAGAGCCTCGATCTCGATCTTGCCCTGTGTCGACGAGATCGTCGCCCCAAGGTCTGTCACCCGGGGCACGACTTCATCTTCGTGGGTCCGCAGCGCCCGTCGCAGGGCGTTGGCCACGACTGATTCGTAGTTAGCGATCGTGAGACGAACCGAGACACCACTGCGCTGGTTCAGCATCGGGCTGCGCCGGGCGAGGTGGCTCGCCTCAGTGATGATCCGTTCGACGAACCATGGGACCGTGATGGGAAGGCTGGTGCGCGGCTGGCGTGCCTCAGCGCGCACGATCTCCATCTCGGTCTCGACCTCGCGTGGGTAGTGGGTCCGGATCTGTGCTCCGAAGCGGTCCTTGAGGGGAGTGATGATCCGACCTCGGTTGGTGTAGTCCTCAGGGTTGGCCGTGGCAACCAGCACAATGTCGAGGGGCAGCCGGATGCGGTGCCCTCTGATCTGAATATCACGCTCCTCGAGCACGTTGAGGAGACCCACCTGAATCCGCTCGGCAAGGTCAGGCAACTCGTTGATGGCGAAGATGCCACGGTTGACCCGGGGGACGAGGCCGTAGTGGATGGTGAGTTCATCAGAGAGGTAGCGACCTTCCGCCACCTTGATCGGGTCAACCTCTCCGATCAGGTCCGCAATCGTGGTGTCCGGGGTGGCCAGCTTCTCGCCGTATCGGCCGCTGCGGTGAATCCAAGCAATCGGTGTGTCGTCGCCCTTCTCTGCGACGAGCGCCTTGGCGAAGGCGGAGACGGGGTTCTCCGGATCGTCGTTGATCTCGGAACCAGCGATGATGGGCATCCACTCATCGAGGAGCTCGACAAGCGAGCGGATCAGCCGGGTCTTCGCCTGACCGCGCTCACCGAGAAGAATCACATCATGGCTGGCCAGAATTGCCGTCTCGAGTTGGGGCAGCACCGTGTCCTCGAAGCCCTTGACGCCGATCGAGAGGGGGATTCCCTCGCTGATCCGGTGCTCAAGGTTGGCGGCGATCTCATCAGCGACCGTCCTCGATATCCATCCCGACGCCCTCAAATCACCGAGCGTCGCAGGCAGCGTTGCGGGGTCGGTCACGGTCGCGGTCTTCGTAGCAGTGGCATCCATGCCCCGAGCCTACGTCCCAGAGTTGCGGTTCAGTCCGGGGACCGAGAGAATGTCGACGTCCCGCGCATGGCCAGCCGGCAGGCTCCCTAGGATCCTCTGCAGTCGTGCTCTCGGGCTTGTTTGATCGAAAACGGTACGCCGTCCCGGCGTACCAAGTGAGGAGGCAGTGTGTCGACGGTTGAGAGTTCCGCCACCCGGGTGGACAACTCGCACACCCCGGTAATTCTCGGTGGTACGCGCGGGGGTCCCGACAAGCCAACGCTGCGACAGGATCGCTGGTGGCTTGCCCCAGTCATCACCGTCACGATCCTGACCTCGTTCGTGGTCTACGCCACGTGGGCGGCCTTCGTAAACAAGAACTACTACGCAGGAGCCTCGCTCCACCGGGACTTGATCAGCCCCTTCTACTCACCGTGTCTCGCTGCGAGTTGCGTCCCGGGCTCCACCCACACCGCCGTGCTGTCGTGGTGGACGATCTCGCCGGCGTTGATCATCCTGATCTTCCCGCTCGGCTTCCGCCTGACGTGCTACTACTACCGCCGGGCCTACTACCGCTCCTTCTGGTGGGCCCCACCGGCCTGCTCGGTTGGTGACGCGCATCGCAGCTATTCCGGTGAGTCGAAGTTCCCGCTCATCTTTCAGAACGTCCACCGGTACTTCTTCTACTTCGGTCTGATTTTCAACGTGATCCTGACCTACGACGCAGTCTTGGCCTTCAACCAGCCTGGACTCGGCATCGGTGTCTCAGTCGGCACCATCGTCTTGGTAACCAACGCCACGTTGCTCTGGCTCTACAGCCTTTCGTGCCACGCATGTCGCCACCTCTGCGGAGGCCAGGTCAAGTCGTTCTCGAAGCACCCCATCCGGCACAAGTTCTGGAAACTGGTAACTCCGCTCAACGCCAAGCACATGCAGTTCGCTTGGATCAGCCTCTTCGTCGTGGCCCTCACGGACCTCTACATCAGGCTCGTCGCCAGCGGCACCATCACCGACTACCGCATCTTCTAGGCAAGGAAACAGGAGGCATCACATGTCTGATCTTGAACACCAGGAGTACGACGTCGTCATCATCGGCGCCGGTGGAGCTGGCCTTCGGGCTGCCATTGAGGCCAAGCAGCGTGGCCTGAAGGTCGCGCTGGTCTGCAAGTCGCTCCTCGGCAAGGCCCACACGGTCATGGCCGAAGGTGGCGTCGCCGCTGCGATGGGCAACGTCTACGAAGAAGACAACTGGAAGGTCCACTTCCGCGACACCATGCGTGGCGGCAAGATGCTGAACCACTGGCGCATGGCGCAGCTCCACGCCCAGGAATCACCGGACCGCGTCCAGGAACTTGAGGCCTGGGGTGCGCTGTTCGACCGCACCAAGGACGGCAAGATCCTCCAGCGTGACTTCGGTGGCCACCGCTACGCCCGCCTTGCCCACGTTGGAGACCGTACCGGCCTTGAGCTGATCCGTACCCTCCAGCAGAAGGCGGTGTCGATGGACATCGACGTCTTCATGGAGTGCAAGGTTGTCCGCCTCACCACCGACCTCGATGGTTCGGTCACCGGACTCGTCGCGTACTGGCGTCCCACCGGTGAGTTCATCACCTTCGGCGCCAAGGCCGTCGTCATGGCAACCGGCGGCGTCGGCAAGTCGTGGAAGTACACCTCGAACTCATGGGAGGGCACCGGTGACGGTCACGCCCTCGCCCTGTGGGCCGGTGCTGAGCTGATCGACATGGAGTGCGTTCAGTTCCACCCGACCGGCATGGTCTGGCCGCTCTCAGTCCGAGGCATCCTGGTCACCGAGGGTGTCCGGGGAGACGGAGGCGTCCTGCGCAACTCCGAAGGCACCCGCTTCATGTTCGACTACGTCGCTGACATGTTCCGGGCCGAGACCGCTGAGTCGCCTGAGGAGGCCGACCGCTGGTACGACGACCACACCGCCGGTCGACGACCACCCGAGCTTCTCCCTCGCGACGAAGTCGCTCGCTCGATCAACACCGAGGTCAAGGCCGGACGAGGGTCACCCCACGGTGGCGTGTTCCTCGACATCGCTTCACGACGGTCTCCTGAGGACATCCGACGTCGCCTCCCGAGCATGTACCACCAGTTCATGGAGCTCGCCGGCGTTGACATCACTCGTGACGCCATGGAGGTCGGTCCGACCTGTCACTACATCATGGGTGGCGTCAAGGTCGACCCCGACACCGGTGCGACCTCAGTTCCTGGGCTCTTCGCTGCTGGTGAGGTTTCCGGTGGCATGCACGGGTCGAACCGCCTTGGTGGGAACTCGCTCTCCGACCTGCTCGTCTTCGGACGTCGGGCCGGCATGGGCGCCTCTGACTACGCAGAATCGCGGAGCGGTGGCATCCCCAAGGTGGACAGCACACTCGTCGCTCAGTACATGGACGAGGCACTGGAGCCCTTCACGAGGGACGAGGGCGAGAACCCCTACGACCTCCAGCACGACCTCCAGGAAATGATGCAGGCCAACGTCGGCATCATCCGCACCGGCTCCGAGCTCGACGATGCCCTCGGCAAGCTTGAGGAGTTCAAGGAGCGAGCCAACCGCCTTGCCGTCAAGGGCGGACGGGCCTACAACCCGGGCTGGAACCTCGCCACCGACCTTCCGAGCATGCTCACCGTGTCGACCTGTGTCGCCATGGGAGCACGCGACCGCAAGGAAAGCCGTGGCGGACAGACCCGAGAGGACTTCCCCAAGGCCGATCCTGAACTAGGCAAGGTGAACTTCGTTCTCCGCCAGCCTTCTGGCGGAGGATTCTCTGAGGAGATCAAGATCTCCCCGGAACCACTGCCAGAAATGCCCGATGAGCTCATGGCGATCTTCGAGGAGCAGAACCGATGACTGACGTCCTTCACAACGACAGTGCTACAGCCGACCAGCCAGCGAAGACGATCCAGATGCGAGTCTGGCGAGGCGACGCCAATGGCGGCGACTTCGAACAGTACGATCTCCCCGCCCAGGAGGGCGAGGTCGTCCTCGACGTCATTCACCGGATCCAGGCCACCGAGGCACCTGACCTCGCCTGCCGATGGAACTGCAAGGCCGGGAAGTGCGGCTCGTGCTCGGCCGAGATCAACGGGAAGCCTCGCCTGCTGTGCATGACACGGATGGACACCCTGCCTGAAGGTCCCATCACGATTACCCCGATGCGGGCATTCCCCGTCATCAGGGACCTCGTGACCGACGTCAGCTTCAACTACGAGCAGGCTCGCAAGGTTCCAGCCTTCAACCCTCCCCCACGGCCTGCCGACGGCTATCGCATGCAGCAGATCGACGTAGAGCGGGGCCAGGAGTTCCGCAAGTGCATCGAATGCTTCATGTGCCAGGACGTCTGTCACGTGATCCGCGACCACGAAGAGAACAAGTCCCAGTACGCCGGGCCTCGGATGTTCATTCGGTACGCCGAGCTCGAGATGCACCCCCTCGACACCAACGATCGTCGTGAACTCGTCCGGGAGAAGATGGGCCTTGGGATGTGCAACATCACCAAGTGCTGCACCGAGGTCTGCCCTGAGCACATCAAGATCACGGACAACGCCATCATCCCGCTCAAAGAGCGAGTGGTCGATGCGACCTATGACCCAGTGGCGTGGTTGGGCCGCAAGATCCGGCGCAAGACCAAGCGCACGGCTGAAGAGGCATCTGTTCAGCCTGAGTAGTCCTTGGTGAGGCACCCGAAGCGGTGCATTGTTGTCAGGCGTCGCCGCAAGGCGACGCCTGACCTGTTTCTCCAGGGTCTTCGGATCTAGGGTCGTCGGCAGGAGCGGTCCAATGAGGTCGCCCCACGAACACTCTGGAGGGACACTGTGGGCAAGCCGATCGACGATCACTTCCTGATGCAGTATCGGACGCTTCTTGATGCCGAAGACGTTGCTTTCGACGCGCTGGAGCATGCGGCTGAGGATGGGGATCGCGAGCACTTCACCGAAGAACTCGCCGCATGGCAGAAGGCCAGGGCGGCACGTTCACACTGGCTCGAGAACTGTGACTACGACGTTGCTGTCCCCGGACGCAACGGATCGATGAACTGACTGAGTCGCCATCGCTTTCGGGAGAAGGGCTCTTCGCCAATCTCCGAAGGATCTCGCCTCCCCGATCTCCCCGGGGAGGCTGCGGTGACTAGGGGATCAGACCGAGGCCCTTCACGGCGTCGCGCTCCTCGATCAGCTCGTTCGTGGTGATCTCGATACGGGCCTGAGCAAACGCGTCGTGCTCGATGCCTCCAGCCACCGACCAGCCACCGGATCCATCGGAGATCACGGGATAGCCGAACATCAAGCCCTCAGGGACGCCGTACTCACCCTTTGAGCTGACCGCCACTGAGACGCAATCGCCGGCCGGCGTGGCCTCTCGGATGCCGACCACCGTGTCGATGGCAGCATTGGCCGCCGAGGCAGCAGACGATGCCCCGCGAGCCTCAATGATGGCTGCTCCACGCTTCTGTACCGTCTCGATGAAGGCACCTTGGAGCCAGTCATGATCCTCGATGACCTGCGGGGTGGGAAGGCCGCCCAGGGTCGCCTGAGCGAACGCCGGGAACTGAGTGGCTGAGTGATTTCCCCAGATCGCCAGATTGCGGACTTCAGCGACGGGGAGACCGGACTTCTTGGCCAGCTGGGTCTCCGCACGGTTCTGATCAAGCCGAGTCATTGCGAACCATCGGTCTGCCGGGATCTCAGGAGCGTTCTCCTTGGCAATAAGGCAGTTGGTGTTGCACGGGTTGCCCACCACAAGGACTCGAACATCTGAGGCGGCGTTCTCAGCGATCGCACGACCCTGCGGCTTGAAGATCCCGCCGTTCACGTTCAACAGGTCACCGCGCTCCATCCCGGCCTTGCGGGGAATCGATCCGACGAGCAGCGCCCATGAGGTGCCATCGAAGGCGGTATTGAGGTCTGTGGTCGCCACAACATCGCTCAGCAGTGGGAAGGCGCAGTCGTCGAGCTCCATCACCACGCCCTCGAGCGCCTTCATGCCGGGCTCGATCTCGAGCAGGCGAAGCACAACGGGCTGGTCAGCACCGAGGAGTTGGCCCGAAGCGATGCGGAAGAGGAGCTGATAGCCAATTTGGCCGGCAGCACCGGTGACAGTGACGTGGATGGGGGTTTTTGCCATGGTGGGAGCGTAGTTGGCTCTGCGGGTCGTCCTCCAACCCGGCTCCGTTGAGCAGGTAGCGTCAGTCCATCGACGACGCAGCGCCTCGGATACTGGGCGCCGAAGTATGGAGGATTCGGATGGAACGACGCAGGGTATTCATGGTTCTCGCACCAGTGGCGCTCGCCCTGGGAGCCACGGCGTGTTCAAGTTCTCCGACGACGACTCCTGCGACCCCGACCACCGTGGGGGCGCCATCAGCGTCCGCTATTCCGATTCCTACCTCCGACCGCTCCCCCGCAGGGGCTGCCGGTGCCGAGCCCACCGTCGTGGTTCCCAAGGGCACCCCCGGCAAGGATCTCGAGGTCGCCGATCTCATCGTCGGAACAGGACCGACGGCCAAGGCTGGCGACACTGTCACCGTGCAGTACGTGCTTGCCACCTACTCGGCACGCAAGGTCATCCAGTCCTCATGGACTTCCCAGCCCTTCGAGTTCGTCGTGGGTCAGGGCCAAGTCATCCCTGGGTGGGACCGAGGTGTCGCCGGCATGCAGGCCGGAGGACGCCGAGAGCTGATCATTCCTGCCAGCCTCGGGTATGGCTCGCAGTCGCCTGGAGCCGGAATCGCCCCCAACGACACCCTGGTCTTCATCGTGGACCTGTTGAAGATCGGCTAACGATTACCCGCCAGAGAGGCCCAGACTCCGGGCGATTTCCTGTGTCGCTGATGAGCGATTGAGTGTGTAGAAGTGCAGGCCGGGCGCGCCCGCCTCAAGCAGGCTGGCGCAGAGTTCGGTTGCCAAAAGGACTCCTTCGGCTCGCACGGATTCAGGGCCTCCTTCTCCTCCGGCGGACTCGAGGCGCTCGATGGCCCAGTCCGGAACCGGTGCACCCATGGTTGCCATTCGCGGAATCGAGCTGAGCGAGGTGACCGGCATGATTCCCGGGAGGACCGGCTTGGTGATCCCTCGTTCGGCCAGATCGCTGACCAAGCCGAGGTATTCCTCGATGGAGAAGAAGAACTGCGTGACGGCAAAGTCCGCCAGTTCGAGCTTCTCCGCCAGTCGATCACGGTCCTCGGCGATTGATCCCGAACGCGGGTGCCCTGCAGGGTGGGCGGCTACCCCGATGGAGAAGCCTCCGATCTCCCTGGCCAACTCGACCAACTCGATGGCGTAGACGAGCTCGCCGGGAGCGGCGTTCGGGTCATCAGGAGGATCGCCACCAAGGGCCATCAGGTTCTCGACCCCCACGGCCCGGTACTGCTCAAGGATTTCAGTGAGTTCGCTCCGAGAGTGCGCCACGCAGATGAGGTGCGCCATTGGGTTGAAGGTCGTCTCGCGCTCCATCATCGTGACCAAGTCGTAGGTCCGCTGCCGTGACTCGGCGCCACCTCGATAGGTCACCGACACAAATGAAGGGTGCAGGGGCTCAAGGTCCCGAATGGTCTGTGTCAGCGTTTGCTCTTCGGCATCGGACTTTGGTGGGAAGAATTCAAACGAGACCGTGGACCCCGCAGCTAGAAGGTCGGCGATCGCCGTCATCGGTCCTCGCCCCCAGCGATCACGACCCAGCCCGCCCGAAGTCGTCTTCGTAGCGGACGATGTCGTCTTCTCCGAAATAGGACCCGTGCTGGACTTCAATGAAGACCAGCGGCTCGGCGCCAGGGTTTTCGACCCGATGCTTGGTCCCCTGCGAGATCTCGATCGACTCGCCGGGTTCCACCATGTGATCAACCCCATCGAGGGTCACCTTGGCCGTGCCGGAGACCACAAACCAGTGCTCAGCCCGCTTCTCGTGACTTTGATAGCTGAGTCGCTTTCCAGGCGTGACGGTGATCCGCTTCACCTTGTGATCAGCTGCGGCATCGTCAAGGACCACGTACTCGCCCCACGGACGAACGTCGTGCTCTCGACCCATCGCATCGGTGGTTGGGCTCATGAGCGCCTCTCTGCAGCGAGGACCGCATTTCGCAGAAGCATGGCTCGAGTCATAGGGCCGACACCACCGATGCGCGGTGTGATCCACCCTGCAACCTCAGCCACTGATTCATCAACATCGCTCATCAGGCGCTTGCCCTCCCAGCTTGTTCCGGCTCCGACCACTGCCGCTCCGGGCTTGACCATGTCAGGAGTCACGAGACCGGCGACCCCGGCGGCCGCCACCACCACATCAGCCTGCCGTACAAGACCAGCCATGTCATCGACCCCCGTGTGGACCACCGTCACCGCTGCGTTGCAGCCGGGCCGGCGCATCGCCAGAAGGAGCGACAGGGGACGCCCGATGGTCAGTCCCCGGCCGATGATCACCACGTGCTTGCCCTCCACAGGAACCTTGTGAGCAGCAAGGAGCTCCACGATGCCAGCGGGCGTGCACGGTAGCGGACCAGGGGCGCCCATGACGAGCTTCCCCAGATTGACCGGATGGAGCCCATCGACATCCTTCGCCGGATCGACGGACAGCAGCACCTGCTCCTCGTCGATACCAGCGGGCATGGGAAGCTGGACCAAAATCGAGGCCACGTCTGGGTCAGCGTTCATCGACGCCACGGCGGCGATGACGTCGGCCTGGGTGGCGTCAGTTCCGAGTCCAATGTGCTTCGACTCGATGCCGACCTCGTCGCAATCGGCGTGCTTCATCGCCACGTAGCGAGCACTGGGTCCATCGTCACCGACAAGGATGGTGGCCAGTGCCACGGTGTGACCCATGGCGCGCAGCCGGGCCACACGATCACCGATCTCCATCTTCATGCGACCTGCGACGCGTTCGCCGTCCAAGAGCTCTGCGGTCATGGCGTTCTCCTCTTCGATGGAACTCTTTAGTGGCGGAAGTGACGCTCGCCGGTGTGGACCATGGTGATCCCCGCCGCATCAGCCACGGCGGTTACCTCATCATCGCGGACCGAACCACCGGGCTGGACGATTGCCGTCACCCCGGCGTTGATGAGGACCTCAAGGCCATCGGGGAACGGGAAGAAGGCGTCTGAGGCGCCGGCGGACCCCATGGACTCCTCGCCTGCCTTGCCCACCGCCAGCTCAGCGGCCACCACACGCGACTGCTGGCCAGCCCCGATGCCGACAGCCTTGCCCATGCGGGCGAGAGCAATGGCGTTCGAGGTAGTCCGAGCGCAGACTCGCCACGCAATGGCGAGGTCCTCCCACTCCTGAGTCGTCGGCTCACGCTTGGTCGCCACGGTCCACTCCGATGGGGGCGTCTCGATCTCATCGGCCCCTTGGACGAGCACACTCGTCCCGATCGTGCGCAGCTGGCGAAGCGGACGCTCGGGCAAGGGAGCCGACAGGAGGCGAGTTGCCTTGCGCCGCGCCCTGAGGATCTCGACCGCCTCAGCCGAGATGGCGGGGGCGATGATGACGTCGGCTTGAGGGCCCTCAGCGATGACGACGGCCAGCGCCTCGTCGATGGGCTCGGAGAGCGCCACGATCCCTCCGAAGGCACTCATCGGGTCGGCGGCCAGCGCTGAAGCGAATGCAGCACCCAAGGTTTCCGAGACCGCTGCGCCGCAGGCATTGGCGTGCTTGATGATGGCCGCTGCCGGGTGCCCGTGGGCATCGAGGCTCAGCTCGTGGACGAGGCGCCATGCTGCATCGGCGTCGAAGAGGTTGAGGTAGCTCAACGCAGTGCCGCTGTGCTGGGTGACCTCGTCCCACCATGAGGAGGTTCCGGCAATGCGGTAGCGGGCGCCTCGCTGGTGCGGGTTCTCCCCGTAGCGGACGATTTCGGCCCGCTCAAGCACCAGGGGCATCGACTCGGGGAGCAAGGGGTCCTCAACTGCGGTTGAACCGTCGGGGCCCCCCGCCTGGAGCCACGCAACGATGGCGGCGTCGTAGGCCGCAGTGTGTGCAAATGCCTTGGTGGCCAGCGCTCCTCGGGTCGTGGCGGTCAACGAGCCTTGCTCTTTGAGTTCGGCTAGGACACTGTCGTAGTCATCGGGCGACACGACAATCCCAACATGAGCGAAGTTCTTGGCCGCAGCGCGAACCATGGTGGGCCCACCCACATCGATCAGCTCGATCGATGGATCCGAGGAAAACGGGTAGAGGTTGCAGACCACGAGATCGATGGGGTCGATGTCATTCGCCGCCATGTCAACGAGGTGCTGCTCCTTCGAACGATCAGCGAGGATCCCCCCGTGGATCTTGGGATGCAGGGTCTTGACCCGCCCACCGAGCATCTCCGGACTCCCGGTCACAGTGGCGACATCGATGTGGGCGATCTTGGCCTCGACCAAGGCAGCGGCCGTCTGGCCAGAGGCGATGAGCTCGACGCCGAGCTCTTCGAGGCCTCGGGCGAACCCGATCAGACCGGACTTGTCATAGACGCTCAGTAACGCTCTCACCGCGTCGTCTCCTTTGTGTGTTGATGTCGGACTGTCTCGATTGATCGCCCCTGATCGAGGGCCGTAGCGGCGGCCTTGATCGTTGCCGGATAGAGCACACGCTCGACCGCCTTAATCCGCTCATGAAGCGAGGCCGCGTCGTCATCAGCAAGAACGGGGACTTCAACCTGATCCAGGATCGGTCCAGCATCCATCTCTACCGTGGCGAGATGGACGGTGCACCCGGTGACGTCGACCCCGGCGGCCAGCGCGTCTTCAACGCCGTGCCACCCCGGGAACGCAGGCAGCAACGCTGGGTGCGTATTGAGAATTCGCCCTGGGAACGCATCGTGCATCGCCTTGGCGAGCACCGTCCCAAATCCGGCCATCGCCACGAGGCCGATCCCCCGGTGAACGAGGGCGTCAGACACCGCAGCTGAATAGGCGTCGCGATCGAAGCCCGCTCCAAAGCCGCCGTGGTCCGCACGATCGAGCAGGATCGCCTCGACCCCGGCTGTACTGGCGACCTCGAGTCCGCGGCACGGCCGGTCGGCCAATACCGCGGTCACGGGGATCCCCGAGTCAAGAATGGATTCAAGAATGGTGCCGCTTCCTGAGACAAGCACCGCGATCTTCACGATGCTCAGGCTAGCAATCGGCTCCGGCGGGACCGTCAGAGGCCCTTGACGATGGCGACCATCTTCTCGCCGGCCTCGGTCGGGTTGAGCGCCACCGAGACACCAGCTGCCTCAAGAGCAGCCATCTTGGCCTGGGCAGTGCCCTGCGAACCCGAGATGATGGCACCGGCATGGCCCATCTTCTTGCCTGGAGGTGCCGTCACTCCCGCCACGTAGGAAACGACCGGCTTCGTCATGTGCGCCTTGATGTACTCAGCCGCACGCTCCTCCTCGGAGCCACCGATCTCGCCGATCATCATGACGGCCTTTGTGTCAGGGTCCGCTTCGAATGCCTCGAGGCAGTCGATGAAGTTGGTCCCGGGCACAGGGTCGCCGCCAATTCCCACACAGGTCGTCTGACCGACTCCCGCTTGGGTGAGCTCGTGGAGGGCCTGATAGGTCAGAGTTCCCGAGCGCGACACGATGCCGACCGGTCCACCGGCGAGCGCGATGTCGCCAGAGGTGATCCCGATGTTGCACTTGCCTGGACTAATGATCCCGGGGCAGTTCGGCCCGAGGAGCCTGGTGTTTGGGAAGTTCTTCTTCAGCGTGTTGAAGCACTTCGCCTCATCGTGAGCAGGAATGCCCTCGGTGATGCAGACAATGAACTCGATGCCGGCTTCTGCCGCCTCGAGGATTGCTGCGGTGGCGCCCGCCGGGGGAACCACGACGAACGATGCCGTCGCACCGGTTTCCGCCACGGCGATGGCCACTGAAGCGAAGACGGGGATTCCCTCGACGTTCTCTCCCGCCTTCTTGGGGCTCACGCCGCCCACGACCTTGGTGCCGTAGTCACGGTTACGGACGCCGTGGAAGCGACCCTGGCCGCCGGTCAGTCCCTGGACAATCACCTTGGTGTTCTCGTCGACGAAGATGCTCACTTCGACCCTCCCTCTCGTGCTGCGGCCATGGCCACTGCGGTGCGTGCGGCCTCGAGCATCGTGGGCTCGGCCACAAGGCTGTCGTTCAGATGTTCAGCGAGGAGGGCACGGCCCTCGATCGCGTTGGTGCCATCGAGCCGAAGCACGATGGGCGACTTCAGGTCGACGCGACGCAGGGCCTCGACGACGCCCTTGGCCACTTCATCGACCCGGGTGATCCCTCCAAAGATGTTCACGAAGATCGAGCGAACAGCGGGGTCCGCGTTGATCACTTCGAGAGCGGCGGTCATGACGTCGGCGTTGGCGCCTCCACCGATGTCGAGGAAGTTCGCCGCCTTGCCGCCGACTTGGTTGACGACGTCGAGGGTCGACATTGCCAGGCCAGCGCCGTTGGCAATGATGCCCACAGATCCGTCGAGTCCGATGTAGTTCAGACCCTTCTCCCTTGCCATGGCTTCACGGGGGTCCTCAGTATCGGTCGCCGACCAGACGGCCCACTCAGGGTGTCGGTACTCGGCGTTGGTGTCCAGGGTGACTTTGGCGTCAAGGGCACGCACGATGCCATCGGTGGTCAGGATCAAGGGGTTGATCTCGGCGAGGTCGCAGTCACCGTCGACGTAGCAGGTGTAGAGCTTGACCAGAAGGTCGGCGGTCTGGCTCCGAGCTTCCTCGTCAATGTCGGCGTCAGCAACCCACTTCGTAGCCGTCGCAAGGTCAAGGCCAACCGTGGGGTCGATCGAGAGTTTGATGATGGCGTCGGGGTTCTCCTCAGCCACCTGCTCAATTTCAACACCGCCCTCTTTCGAGAGCATGCCGAGGTAGACCTTGTTGGGTCGGTCCAGGGTGAAGCTGGCGTAGTACTCCTTGGCGATGTCGCTCGAAGACTCGACCCACACGCGCTTGACGACGTGACCCTTGATGTCCATCCCGAGGATGTTCCCGGCATGAAGGCGGACTTCGTCGGCGTTGTCGGCGAGCTTGATGCCACCGGCCTTGCCTCGACCACCGACGCGTACCTGCGCCTTGACGACGACGGGGTAGCCAATGGCCTCCGCCTGAGCGACCGCTTCGTCAACTGTGTCGGCCTCGCCGCCTGGCGACACCGGAATGCCGAATCGGGCGAAGTATTGCTTGCCCTGATACTCGAACAGATCCACCTGTGGGTTTCCCTTCTCATTGACGACTTGTCACTTGCTTCGTTGGCGGGTCGGCACACGGCCTCCCCTCCTCGACGTTCATCACCGACGCGCTCGAAAGCACTCCGATCACCTCAGGCCCCGAGCGACTCCTCACGGGCGTCGAGCGCTTGGCCGAGCCATTGTCCGATCTCAGGGAGGGGGGAGCCGGGCGTGAACACCTTGGCGACGCCAGCCTCCTCGAGGGCAGGAATGTCTCTGTCGGGAATAATCCCACCGACGATGACCAGCACATCACTTCGTCCTGCCTCGGCGAGGAGCGAGATGATTCGCGGCACGATCGTCATGTGCGCACCGGAAAGGAGCGACAGCCCAATGGCGTCGGCGTCTTCCTGGATCACTGCTTGGACCACCTGATCAGGCATCTGATGGAGGCCCGTGTAGACGACTTCGAAGCCCTCGTCACGGAGAGCTCGGGCGATGACTTTGGCGCCGCGGTCGTGACCATCGAGGCCCGGCTTCGCGACGACCACTCTGTAGGGCCGCTTCACGAGATCTGATGATAGGCGCTGCCGGAGGGGGCAGGCCCAATCCGGGCGTTGAACGGCTGGTAGATTCGTCGCTATCAGCGAAGAGGCCTCGTCAATCGTTCCGCCGAGAGGGCGACTTCCGGTCAGCCCGCCAGCGGGCCGACCTGCTTCTCCCATGGCGCAGATCGGACCATTGGTGCGAGGGATGCGACTTCGGCAGTGGCTCAAGAACGTGCTGGTCTTTGTCGCTCCGGCAGCGGCGGGCTCGCTCCTCGAACGAGGAACCCTTGGCCATGCGCTGCTTGCCTTTAGCGCCTTCTGCCTCACCGCCAGCGGCCTCTACCTGGTTAATGACGTTCGAGACGTCAACGGCGACCGCCTCCATGCGAAGAAGCGATTTCGACCGATCGCCTCTGGCGCTCTCCCCATCCCCACGGCACTGGTCGCCGCCGGGGTTCTCGTCGCTGGTGGTCTCGCCATCGGCTTCATCACCTTGAGCGCCAGCTTCGGGCTCATCCTTTGCATCTATGTGGCCATCACCATGGCCTATTCGATCGTGCTTAAGACCCAGCCGGTCATCGAGTTGGCGTGTGTCGCCTCTGGGTTCGTTCTTCGAGCCGTCGGCGGAGGGGCTGCCACGCAGACTCGGCTCAGCGTGTGGTTCGTCGTGGTGATCTCCTTCGGGGCACTGTTCGTCGTGACCGGGAAACGGCTGGCGGAGATGCCCGGTCCCGACGGCAGTCAGGGAGAGCACCGTGCGGTCCTCTCCGAGTACACACCAAGTTTCCTCAAGTCGACCCTGACGCTTTCGGCCACGGTTTCGATCACCGCCTATTGCCTGTGGGCCTTTGAGAACACGACGATCTCGGTTCGGGCCCATGGCAGTGAAGTCTGGATTCAGCTCACCGTGGTGCCTGTCGTCCTGGGTTGTCTCCACGTTCTCCGGCGTCTCGACCGAGGTGACGGGGCCGCTCCCGAGGAGTTGGCCTACAAGGACCGGACCCTGCAGGTTCTCGGGGTCTTGTGGCTCGGCCTCATCCTGATCGGTATCTATCTGTGACCGCCTCTCCCGAGATGCTCGCTGGGTGGGGGAACACGTCGCCCTCCTCGGCCGTTGTTGTGCACCCGAGGACAGCGAGCGAAGTCAGCGACGCCCTCCGGTCCGGACCGGTGATTCCTCGAGGCCTCGGCCGTAGCTACGGTGACCCCGCTCAGTGTGCTGGTGGAACCGTGCTGTCGAACCGGACCCTGTGGCACCTCTCCCCCATCGATCCCGCGACCGGATTGGTCACCGCTGGATCGGGTGTCAGTCTTGATGAGCTCTTGGGAGTCGCCATCCCCGCCGGGTTCTTTATTCCCGTGACGCCGGGGACACGCCAAGTCACCATCGGCGGTGCCATCGCGGCTGATATCCACGGGAAGAACCACCACGTCGACGGCAGTTTCATGAGTCACGTGACCTCGTTCACGCTGGCCACGCCGCAAGGCGTTGCCGTCGTCACCCCCGAGTCAGACCCGGAGCTCTTCTGGGGAACCGCTGGAGCCATGGGCCTCACCGGTGTCGTCATTGAGGCCACAATCCAGTTGATTCCGATCGAGACCGGGTACGTGACGGTGGACACCGAACGATTCGATTCTCTCGATGGCGTCATGGATGCCATGGCCACCGGGGACCACCTCTATCGCTACTCGGTGGCCTGGGTCGACTGCATGACGAGCGGTCCCAGGTTGGGCCGTGGTGTCTTGACCCGAGGCCATCACGCTGGACTCGAGGCCTTGACGCCCAAGCAGGCCCGGAACCCCCTTGCACCACCGTCTGGCTCCATGCTGACCGTTCCCTTCACCCCTCCGTCTGGTCTGCTCAACCGACTCTCGATCAAGGCGTTCAACGAGGCATGGTTCCGCAAGGCCCCCAAGCGGCGAGACGCAGAGGTCCAAAGCCTCGGGACGTTCTTCCACCCCCTCGACGGCATCTCGATGTGGAACCGCCTCCACGGCCATCGGGGATTTCTCCAGTATCAGTTCGCCGTTGACGATGCCCATGGCGAGGTGGTGCGTTCAGCGATTGAGATGCTCTCGGGCTCCGACGTTCCCTCGTTCCTCGCTGTCCTGAAGCGCTTTGGACCGGGCAACCCAGGCCCTCTCTCATTCCCTCTCGAGGGCTGGACCCTGGCCCTCGACGTGCCCGTCGGGCCATCCCAGCTCCCCCGCACCCTCGACCAGCTCGACCACCTCGTGGCCGACGCCGGAGGCCGGCTCTATCTGGCCAAGGACAGTCGACTCTCCCCGGAACTGTTCGATGTCATGTACCCGAGAGCGATCGAACTCGAGCACCTTCGCCAGCGTGTCGATCCTGAGCGTGTGTTGCGCTCGGACCTCTCGCGCCGTCTTGGGATGGACTGAATCCACCACCCGATCATCTGATCGACACACAAGGAGTAGCCATGCAGAACGCCTTCGGACAGCCTCAGAGCGTCCTCGTCTTGGGGGGAACCTCAGAGATTTCCCTCGCCATCGTTCGGCGTCTCGTGGCGGATCGAACCCGCACGGTGATCCTCGCTGGCCGTAATCAGACAGCGATGGGTACCGCTGCAGCAGAGCTCAAGGACCTCGGCGCCACCACCGTGGAGGTCGTGGCGATGGAGGCAACTGACCCCTCAAGCGCCGCCGCCACCATCGAAGCAAGTTTTGCTGCGGCTGGAGGACAGATCGACCTCGTCCTGGTTGCCGTTGGACTCCTCGGCGACCAGAGCACCACCGAGGATGACCCCACGATCACCACAGAGTTGTTCACGGTAAACCTCACCTGGCCCGCCGCGGCACTCGCCGCACTCCGGCCTCGCCTGATCGCCCAGGGCACCGGCCACGTCGCCGTCTTCTCTTCGGTGGCCGGGGTCCGAGTTCGGAGAGCGAACTACTCCTACGGGGCCACCAAGGCTGGTCTTGATGCCTTGGCGACCGGCTTTGGCGACTCAGTCCGCTCATCGGGTATCAAAGTCCAGGTCATCCGGCCCGGCTTTGTGCGCACCAAGATGACCGAGGGCCTGAAAGAGGCACCGTTCACGACCGATCTCGACGAGGCAGCCGACACGATCGTCAAAGGTCTCGCCAGTTCAGCAGCGGTCATCTGGTCCCCGCCGGTTCTTCGAGCGGTCTTCCTCGTCCTTCGCCATCTCCCCGCGTTGATCTGGCGACGGATGCCCAGCTGAGAATCCTCACGCTCGTCGATTGGGCGAGCCGCTGAACACCGCTCCTGATCCCAGTGGTGACGTGATTAGCGCTTTGACGAGGTCTTCGGCCTTGGCTTCGATGTGGTGGTGGTCGGTGGCGTCTCAGTCCCGTTTGCCGGATACCGAGCAGACATGGCGAAGAAATCCCGAGCCCAGTAACTAGCGAAGTAGCGGCCAGCTCCACCCGACATCGAACTCAGCAGGGGTGTCCCATTGGCCTCCGATGCGGGCTGGCCAGGTGCTGGCGCGTAGGTCGCGTAGTTGACCCAGGCCACGTTGATATCAAGTTCCATCGCCCGAACGGCGCCCGCTCGGACGAGGAGATCGGCGAGGTTCGTGATCGACATCCCTGGACCACCGACGTACACGAGCGCTCCGTTCGACGTCACACCAAGGCCAGAGCGCCACACGTAGGCCGATCCGCCCAGCGTGGCCCCCCACTTGATGTTGTCGGCCGAGCTCAGACCTGGAACCGGTGCCGATCCGTCGACGATGAGGTCGAGATTCTGACGGACGCCGACCACATTGGGGGTCATCTTGACGTCACGGTCCCACTGCCCGACTGTCATCACCCCATCTTTGTAAATCACCGCGGAGGCGCTGCCGGAACGAAGTGGCGAAATAATCTTGCCGTCCGTGTAGTAGCCCCCTTGGGAGTCCTCACTTCGGAATCCGGCATTGAACGCCGCAGCCAGCGTGGTGGCCGCCGACGGTGAGACCGGGGCGGTGGCCGAATACGGACCGCCACCGGGAACCTGGCTTCCCGAATACAACGTGGCCGAGAGCAATTTGGGATCCATCCACGCGATCCCGATCACGTAGCTGGTGTGAATGGTGTCGGGGCGAACGAAAGTCTCGTAGATCGCAGGACACCCTGCTGACTCTCGAGCGGCAGCCTGCCACTGGCCTTCGCCCGGCTGCGGCGGCTGAACAGGGGATGTCACCGGTGCAGGGGCTGGGAGGGCGTGAGGACACGAGGAGGTGGCCACGGTGGTGGTGGTCTTACCGCCAGGCTTGAAGGCATTCGGTGGCGGCTTGCCTCCTGTGGCAGGGGTATTGATCGAGTAGTACTCCTTCTCAAGCCATGTGACGGCGAAACCGATGTGATTGCTTCGGCCCCACTCGGCAAAGCGGCTCATCACTGACGGGCCGAGTGACTGGTCAGTCAGCGCGGTGCCCAGCGAAATCGCGAGCCACAGCACGATGACGACGACGACACCAAGGACTCCGGCGAGAATCCGGCGTCGGCGGTATTTCGACGAGCTCCCTCGATGCGAAGGCGGGCGGGATCCACCCGAGTTGTCTCCTGCTTGTGGCGATGCTGATCGCCGGCTTCTGCGAGAACCCCGAGGTCGGGCATGAGCGGGGTGGCGAGACGGCGGCACGATTTGTCATTCTTCCATCTCAGCGTCGGCGAGCGATGGAGGGGACCCAAAGAATTTAGGGGCGGCTCAGCGGAGCCATTGAGAGCATGAGGGTCTTTTCCCCCACGCCAGGGAAGCGAACCACCGCGGTCGCCCGGTCGTCGTGACCCTTGACGGAGAGGACTCGTCCCGTTCCCCATCGATCATGCAGCACCGTGTCGCCGGCGATGAGGCCAAGGAGATGTGCGCCGGTGGATGCCGGTGCCTCCCGGGACGCTCCTTCACCTCGGCCGAAGACCGTCCCGCCCTCGTCATCGTCCCGACGACGCCGAGGCAACTCCCACGGCTCAGCCGATGAGCCAGATGATCCGAACGAGTCCGAATTCCATGACCTCCTCGGTGATGCCGTGGCTCCAAGATCCTTGACGAGCTCATCGGGGATCTCAGAGAGGAACCGGCTCGGCAAGCTGTCCTGCGTGTGGCCCCATTGGCTGCGCACCCACGCGTGAGAGAGGGCGAGATGGACCCGGGCCCGAGTAATGCCGACGTAGGCCAGCCTTCGTTCCTCTTCGATGTCTGAGGGATCACCGCTATCGATCGAGCGAGAGTGGGGGAAGATCCCCTCCTCAAGGCCCACCAAGAAGACCGCCGGGTATTCGAGGCCCTTGGCGATGTGCAGCGTCATCAGCGAGACGCGAGTGGCGGCTTCGCCGAGTTGGTCGGAGTCAGCGACCAACGCCACCATCGAAAGGAACTCCTCGAGTGACTCGTAGGTCGCCGCCACGCTGACGAGCTGCTCGAGGTTCTCGATCCGGCTCCCCGCCTCGTGAGTGGCTTCCGCCTCGAGCTCGGCGCGATACCCGGTCGTGTCCAAGATGGTGTCGATCAGCTCGGCTGGCGTCAGCCACGGCTCGTCACCGTCCTGCGTGGGGGGAGCAGGGGCGATTGCGCCATCACCCCCCAGGGATCCGTTCAGGCCGAAGAGGTCATCGGGGCCCAAAGGATCAGTCGGGTCAAGCGGCTGGATCTGCCGACGCACCTCAGCAAGGAGTTCCGCAAGGGCCTCAAGCGCCTTTCGTGCCTTGGGAGTCAGGCCGGCAATGTCGGCGGCGTCGCCGATGGCTTCGCCGAACGAGATCCCCCGCTCCGCTGCGTGGAGGCCGATCGCTGCCACGGAGGTCGCGCCAATGCCGCGCTTGGGGACATTAATGATCCGTCGCGCCGAGACCTCATCGAGGGGGTTGGCCAGGAGCCGAACGTAGGCCAAGATGTCCTTGACCTCCTTGCGGTCGTAATACCGGATGCCACCGACCACCTTGTAGCGAATCCCCGCTCGGACCAGCTCCTCTTCGAGGACACGGCTCTGCGCGTTGGTGCGATAGATGACCGCCACATCACCAGCATCGACACCTTGTTCTGCAAGCCGACCGATCTCGGCGGCCACCCACCGTGCCTCCTCGTACTCATCGCCCGCTCGGTAGCGGGTGATCACCGGGCCCGCACCATCAACGGTGAAGAGACGCTTGTTGGGTCGACCCGGATTGTTCGAGATCACGGCATTCGCCGCGTCCAAAATGTTCTGGGTTGACCGAAAGTTCTGTTCGAGCACGATCGTGGTCGCCGTGGGGAATGAGCGCTCGATCTCGAGGATGTTGGTGATATCAGCTGCTCGGAACTTGTAGATCGACTGATCGGAGTCCCCCACCACACAGACGTTTCCGTGGGCTGATCCCAACATGAGGATGAGCTGGTTCTGCACTGCGTTGGTGTCCTGGTACTCATCGACGAGGATGTGCCGGAATCGATCCTGATACGCGGCGAGCACATCGGGACAGTCTCGAAGGAGTTCGACGGTCTT
Organism: Actinomycetes bacterium; assembly: GCA_037142475.1. Taxonomy (GTDB): domain Bacteria; phylum Actinomycetota; class Acidimicrobiia; order Acidimicrobiales; family RAAP-2; genus CAIUMH01. Next base: position 1,581 of record JBAXAR010000010.1, on the reverse strand, counting down.
GCCGAGGAGATCATCGAAGTCCATGGCATTGGCCTTGAGGAGTCGGGCTTGGTACTCGGCATAGACCTCTGCCACCCGTCGCCGATAGGGATCCTTGTCACCAAAGCCATCGCCGCTGAATGTCTCGGGTCCCTGAAGCTTCGCCTTGGCTTCGGAGATCATCGCCGCCACCCCACGGGGTGGGATCTTCTTGGTGTCGATCCCCTGATCGCTCATCACCAACTCGATCAGGCGTCGTGAGTCCAACGCGTCGTAGACGGTAAATCCTGGATCAAATCCGATTCGGGTGGCGTTGGCTCGGAGCATCCTGAGGCATGCCGAGTGAAAGGTCGCTACCACCATGCGCTGGGCGGTCGGGCCCACCAGCTCGGCGACCCGCTCGCGCATTTCGCCGGCGGCCTTGTTCGTGAACGTGATCGCCAGAATCTCATGCGGACGAGCGTCACCCGTCGCCAGGAGGTGAGCGATCCGACGGGTCAGCACTCGGGTCTTGCCTGATCCTGCGCCGGCGACCACCAGCAGCGGCGAACCACGATGGACCACCGCCGATGCCTGTGGATCGGTCAGATCCCCGAGAAGTCCGCTCTCGCCCTCGGGCCGCTGGCCCAGATACCCACCGGGATCGCCCAGACGACTGGGGCCGCCAGATTCGAAGAGACCGTCGGTCACTCCCACTCGATGGTGCCGGGTGGCTTCGAGGTCACGTCAAGAGCGACCCTGTTCACCCCGTCCACCTCATTGATGAGCCGGCTGGCGATGGTCTCGACGAGGTCATAGGGAAGTCGGGCCCAGTCAGCGGTCATGGCGTCATCGGACGTCACGGCCCGGATGACAATTGGATAGGCATAGGTACGCCCATCGCCCATCACGCCAACAGTCTTGACCGCCGGCATCACGGCAAAGGACTGCCAGAGCTCACGGTAGAGACCCGCCTTGCGAATCTCGTCGATGACCACGGCATCGGCGTTTCGAAGGATCTCCGCCCTCTCGGCAGTGACCTCACCCACGATTCGCACCGCAAGGCCGGGACCCGGGAAGGGCTGACGCCACACGATGTGCTCAGGCAGGCCCAGTTCCTCACCCACGGCGCGAACCTCGTCCTTGAAGAGTGCTCGGAGTGGTTCGCACAGCTCGAAGTCCAGGTCCTCGGGGAGGCCACCGACGTTGTGGTGCGACTTGATGTTGGCAGCGTGGCCTGACCCCGATTCAATAACGTCTGGGTACAGCGTTCCTTGCACCAAGTACTTCGGCCCCTCGTCACCGGTTCCGGCTCCGAGATCACGGGCCACCTCTTCAAAGATGCGGATGAACAACTCGCCGATGATCTTTCGCTTGCGCTCAGGGTCGGTGACTCCGGCGAGTGCGTCGAAGAAGCGATCCGCCGCCTGGACGTGAATCAGCTCGACATGGAACTGATTCTTGAAGGTGTCCTCAACCTGGGCGCCCTCATTGGAGCGCATAAGGCCGGTGTCAACGAAGACACAGGTCAACTGGTCGCCGATGGCCTTGTGGACCAGCGCCGCCGCCACTGCGGAGTCGACACCGCCGCTCAGCGCACACAGCACCTTTTGGGTCCCAACC
>JBAXAR010000009.1:0-31515 GCA_037142475.1 Actinomycetes bacterium | reverse complement strand
CACCAAAGCGTTGCGGGCGAACAGCCACGCCGAGCCGCAGGCCAGAAGGACGGCGATCGAGACGGCGACTGCGGTCGCCAGAACGAGGCGAGCTCGGAAGGTCACGACTCTTTGAGCACGTAGCCGACGCCACGGACCGTCTGGAGGAGCCGGGGTTCGCCGGACTCTTCAGTCTTGCGGCGGAGGTAGCCGACGTAGACGGCGAGTGAATTCGTGCCGGAGTCGAAGTCGTAGCCCCACACCTGGTCGAGGATCACATCGCGAGTCAGCACTTGGCGGGGATGGACCAAGAAGAGCTCGAGCAGGTCGAACTCGATCTTGGTCAGGGGGATCTCGCGGTCACCCCTGCTCGCCGTCCTTGTCGACGTGTCGAGTGTCAGGTCCTCAAAACGGAGCAACCCATGGTCTTCGCTTGGGGACCGCCGGCGCAACAGGGCTCGTAGGCGGGCGAAGAGCTCCGCAAGGTCGAAGGGCTTGACGAGGTAGTCATCAGCGCCAGCGTCGAGGCCCTCCACCCGGTCATCAATGGCGTCGCGAGCGGTCAGCATCAGCACAGGGGTGGGGTCGCCGAGAAGGCGGAGTCGACGGCACACTTCGAGGCCGTCGATGTCGGGCATCTGGAGGTCAAGGATCATCGCATCGGGTGCGGCGTGGCTCAGGGAGCGAAGCGCCTCGGTGCCATCAGCGGCCACTTCAACCTCGTAGCCCTCGAGGATCAGTGCGCGACGTACCGAGTCCCGCACTGCTTTGTCATCATCGACCACCAGGATTCGCATGCCTTCGCCTCTTCCTCGTCGAATCGACACTACCGATGCATTGTTACGGGTGTTGTCACGATCCGCCGGTGGTCACCTGCGGCGTGCTGACAGAAGCGCTGAGGGATCCCGCCGATGAAGCCGGTGGAGTGGTCGCCGGCGTGGAAGCACTGGTCGCTCCGGTGCCGCTCAAGGAGACCGTTGAGGCTGCGCCAGCAGCGGCCGAGGAGCTCACTGTCGGGCTCGTTGCGCTGGTGAGCGAGGCCTGCTGGGCGACCACGCCGACGAAGCCTGCCAGCCCGGTCGTGGCCATGGCGGCGGAGATGAGAGTGGCGCTTCGAACCCGGCGCAGGCCATGGCGCCGGGTGGTTGCGGGATCTTCATGGCGAGGTGGGGCGATGAACGGCACGGGAGCTCCTTGGTTTCTTGGGGGTGTGCACCTATCGTGCAGGGTCTGGGTAAGCGGTCTTCATGGTGACCGTAAGGAAGGTGAAAGAATCATCACCGGCGACCTCGGAGACGTGGTTGTCTGGTGTGTAGTGCCTTGGCGGGTAGTTCAATGGCAGAACAACGGACTTTGAATCCGGAGGTTGGAGGTTCGAGCCCTCCCCCGCCAGCTTGAAAGCGAATGAACGATGCGGACCGGCGGTTCTCATTGGAGAACATTGAGGTCATGACCCAGCAAGGACGTCATGCATCGACGACTTTGAAGGGCGAATGATGCGTTCACGGAAGTGTTCGCAGTCCGCTTCCTCGTTAGAAGTGAAACTCCCGAAGGATCTCTGAAAGTACGATCGGCTGGTCGCCCTGAATCGAATGGCCGGCCCCGACGACGTGGACGATGTCGACATCCGGGAGCCTGCGTCGCACCTCGGCCTCATCATCGTCATCGACAACTGACCCGGCGTCCATGCCTCGCACCAGGAGGACCGGGGCGGAGATGGATTCCATCGCATCCCACAGGTCGCTGTGTTCAGGGCGCTCGGCGTGAGGGGTCGATCGATGACGCGCCCAACGCCAGACCCACGTACCGTCATCGAGCTGGAGCGCATTGTGCAGGATTCCACGGCGAAGACTGGTCTCAGATCGGGTGGGGTTGTGTTCGATGGTCCGCTCAAGAAGATCCTCGAAACTTTCGAATCCCGACGGGCCGTTGATGAAGGCAGTGATGTGCGAGGCCTTGTCCCCATTGACCCCTGGGGTGATGTCGACGAGTCCCACGCGGTCGATCAAGTCGGGCCGACGGATCGACAGATGGATGGTCACAAGGCCACCGAGGGACATGCCAACAAGGGTGACCGGATGACTGCAAAGCGTTTCGATGGCGACGGCGACATCGTCCGCCATGGACCCAGGGTCGAACGTGCCACCGGCACCACCATCGGAGTGACCGTGTCCGGGGAGATCGAGCGCCAGCAAGGACCCACCGAGGGCAAGTGCCACGGTGTCCCAGGTGTGGGCGTTCTGGGCACCGCCGTGAAGAAGGACGAGGCTGGGCTTGGCGTCACCCCACAGCAGACCTGACAGGGATCGTCCGTCGTCGAGTTCTGTGGTGACCCTCCGCACGATGGGTGGGCCGTTGAAGGGCAGGTCCCACTCCGCAGCGTTCTCGTGGAAGAGGCCGAACTCGTCGTAGTCAATCGTGCTCACAGTGCGCAAGGCTATCGGCTCGATGCTCGGCGAGGCCTCTGGTCGGAGTGCAGTGAAGGCTGCTAGAGATTGAGCCGTGAGACGCCCAATCAGTGCCATTGTCCTGGCCGCGGGCCAAGGGACGCGCATGGCGTCGAGTCTGCCAAAGCCGCTCCACCCACTTGGTGGACGAGCCATGCTTCTTCACATCGTCGACGTCCTTGCCGAACTTGGGGTGGCTCGGGTGGTCGTGGTGGTGGGCCACGAGAGCGAGCAGGTCATGGCTGCCGTGATGGCCGATGCTCCTGAAGGTCTCACGATTGAGTTCGTCGAGCAGACGAAGCAGCGTGGCACTGGCGACGCCGTGGCGGTGGCGCTTGCCGGCAGTGTCGGCATCGGTGATGACGATGACCTTCTCGTTCTGCCCGGTGACACACCGCTGCTGCGGGCCACAACGCTGACGTCACTCATCGAACACCACCAAGGCGGCCGAGCTGCGGCAACGTTGTTGAGCGCCGTGGTGCTCGACCCGACCGGCTACGGCCGCGTCGTGCGGGGGAGCGGCCAGCTCGTCGAACGTATTGTCGAGCAGGCCGATGCCAACGCGGACGAGTTGGCGATCCGTGAGGTCAACACGTCGGTGTACTGCTTCAGGCGCGATTCGTTGGCGCCTGCGCTCGCTCAGCTCGACTCGTCGAACGCACAAGGCGAGCTCTATCTCACCGACGCGATCAGTCTCTTGGCGGCGGCGGGCTTCGGGAGCGAGGCAATCGTGGTCGAGGACGCCACCGAAGTTGCTGGCGTCAATGATCGTGTGCAACTCGCTGAGGCTGAAGAAGCAATGCGCCGCCGGAGCGCCGATCACTAGGTGCGGGTTCGCTCGATCGGGTGCGTTGCGGAGTGCACCGTGGTGGTCGGCGAGGTGACCCCCCGCTGCGCTTGGTAGCCTGATCATCGTGGAGGTCATCCCCAAGCGCACGCTCTCGCTCGTCTCCGGACGATCGCACCCGGAACTCAGTCAGGCCATCGCCGATCACCTCGGCGAATCGCTCGACGGCGCCAACCTCAGAGAGTTCGCCAACGGCGAGATCCACTGTCGCTACGAGGAGTCCATTCGAGGCTCAGACGTCTTCATCATCCAAACGCACTGTGAGCCCGTCAACGAGACCCTGATGGAGCAGTTGATCATGATCGACGCGGCCAAGCGGGCGTCGGCCAAGCGGATCACTGCCGTCGTCCCGTATTACGGGTACTCACGCCAAGACCGCAAGGCCACTGGCCGTGAGCCGATCACCGCCAAACTCGTCGCCGACATGCTCCAGATCGCTGGTGCTCACCGTGTGGTCTCTGTCGATCTGCACTCTGGTCAGATCCAGGGCTTCTTCAATGTTCCGTTTGATCACCTCACGGCCGCACCAGTGCTTGAGAACTACCTGCGAAAGAACGTCGGCAGTGACATCGTCGTGGTGGCACCCGATGCGGGACGAGTCAAGGTAGCCGAGCGCTATGCCCAGCACCTTGGTGCGGATCTGGCGCTGGTTCACAAGACCCGCCCACGCGGAACCGCCAACACCGTCGAGGCTCGTCACATCGTCGGCGACGTCGCTGGTCGACGGTGCGTGATCATCGACGACATGATCGATACGGCGGGGACAATCTGCGCTGCAGCGGAACTGCTCAAGACCTTCGGTGCCTCTGAGATCTGGGCCATGGCAACGCATGCATTGTTCTCGGACCCCGCCATCGACCGTCTGAAGGCTGCGCCATTCACTCGTGTTGTCGTCACCGATACCATCCCGCTGGCCCCAGAACGGCACTTCGAGGGCCTCGAAATCCTCTCGGTGGCCCCGATCATCGCCGACGCCATTGACGCCGTCTTCGAGGACACGTCGGTCTCGGAGATCTTCGGCGGCGAGAACCTCGCCTGAGCGAAGTGGAGGCTCCTCACCAGAGGGGCTAACATGGCACTTCGGCCGAGGGCGTCGCCTTCGGCTCCAGTTCCCACCTCCACAAGGAGCACATCGCTATGTCCGAGATCACCCTCACGGCCGAAGTCGGCCGCACGCTGGGCTCCAGCGCCACCCGTCGCCTCCGACGCGAGGGCAAGATCCCCGGTGTCGTCTATGGACACGGGGCTGACCCGATCGCCGTCGCCGTCGAGGGGAAGGCCATTCGTACCGCCCTGAACGGCGAGGCTGGCACCAACCAGCTTCTCGAACTCGACACGGGCACGGAACGACTGCTTGTTCTGGCCAAGGTCCTCCAGCGCCACCCGGTGCGGGGCACTTTGACCCACGTTGACTTCCAGATCACCGGACGCGACGAGACCGTGACGGTGGAAGTCGTCGTGAACCTGCTCGGTGAGTCCCTCGAGGTCCGCCACGCTGACGGTGCGATCGACCAGCAGCTCTTCACCATCTCGGTCAACGCCCGTCCTGGTTCGATTCCGACCTCACTCGACCTCGATATCTCAGCGATGGTCCCTGGTGACGTGCTCCGCGTCGCCGACCTGGCCCTTCCTGACGGCGTCACGGCGCAGACAGATGCTGAAGCCGCCATTGCAATCGCCCACGCTGCACGGACCTCGGGCAGCATTGGTGACGAAGAAGTCGTCACCGAGGAAGTCGAGTCCGCCGAGTCCTCCGAGTCCTGAGGAGCCTTATGGCGTGGCGCCGTCGTGGCGCAACCCCTCGTCGCGGGACACCCGCAGAACTTGTCGTCATTGGCCTCGCCAATCCAGGCGCCGAGTACGCGGGGACCCGTCACAACATCGGCGGCGATGCCGTCGAGATTCTTGCTGGGCGCTACGGCGCCACCCTGAAGGTGGAGTCTCGTCAACGCGCTCGTATCGCAGAGGTGACGATCGGTGGTCATCGTGTGGCGCTGGCAATTCCGACCACCTTTATGAATGAGTCAGGAGCAGCGCTTCCTGGCCTCTTGGGCCGCACCGGAGTGGAAGACCCTTCGCAGATTTTGGTGGTCCACGACGAGTTGGACCTTGTGCCAGGTCGTCTCCAGCTCAAGATCGGTGGCGGGATCGCCGGCCACAACGGACTTCGATCGATCAAGACCGTCTTGAAGTCCGGCGAGTTCCTCCGTCTGCGCATCGGTGTCGGCAAGCCCCCCAACGCCCAACAGGGTGCATCGTGGGTTCTCTCCAAGCCTTCCAAGGCGGCAGCGGAGGACATGGCGGTCACTCGCCAGATCGCCGCTGATGCCATCGAAGCAGTCGTGACCCAGGGCTTCGAGCGCGCCATGGGGTCGGTCAATACCCGTGGGTGAATCGGGCGCCCTCGTCGGCTTGGGTCGTCGCCTCGCCCGATCCGAGGCACTGCGTCGAGTGGTTGGTCTTGATGGCGCCTCGCTCGCTGTCGCACCTCCCGCGCAGGCGATCGCTCTCGCCGGGCTGGCGGAGCTCGCCGCTGGACCGCTCCTGGTGGTCACCGCCACTCAAGCTGACGCCGAGCGCCTCTCGGTCGACCTCGGCTGTTTCCTCGGAGCGACCGGACCTTCTGCCACCGGTGCGCCCGCGGGACCGGTGGCGCTGCTCCCGGCGTGGGACACCCTCCCGCTGGAGCGAGTGAGCCCCGAAGCCGCCGTCATGGGCCAGCGCCTCGCGCTTCGCTGGCGTCTCGCATCTGGTGAGCCGCCTGCTGTCGTCGTCGCCCCGGTACGCGCCCTGCTCCAGAGGCTCGCCCCGGCGGCGTCAGACCCAGTGATGATCCACCCGGGGGATCGGGTTGATCTTGAGGAACTGGCGACCTCACTGGTGGCGCTTGGGTATCGACGGGAGCCTCAAGTTGAGCATCGAGGCGAGTTCGCGGTGCGAGGCGGCATCGTTGACGTCTTTGGTTCCACCGCTGGCTCTCCGGTGCGGATCGATCTCTTCGGCGACGAGGTAGACCGGCTGACCACCTTTGACGTCGCCGACCAACGATCACGCGAGTCAGTAGAGGCTGCGTGGCTCTTCGGCTGCCGGGAACTCGTCGTCACCGGCGAGCTGGCGGCGAAAGCCAGCGCGGTGGCTGCGCAAGCCCCTTGGGCCTCATCGGCGATGGGCCGTCTCAGCGAAGGAGCGTCGTTCGATGGAATGGAGGGCTGGTTGGGCCTCCTCGTCGATGACGAGGTTCTCCTGACTGACGTGCTGCCCCCCGAGACCGCCATTGTGCTGGTCGAACCACGCCGAATCCGAGACCGGGCGGTCGATCTCGGCCAAGAAGAAGAAGCGCTGGTCGAAGCGCTCATTGCGACCTGGTCCGATGGTCAGGCCACCGGTGACGTCAGCGGCCTGGGCCTCCATGCCTCGTTTGACCGGCTCCTGGCCAAGACCACCGCGCCAGTGCTCTCGATGCCGTCGGCTCCCGACACTCCCGCCATGCCCACCCTTGAGATCAGAGGATTTGAGCAGATGGTGGGCGATTCAGAGCGCCTCGCTCGTCAGCTCGTGGCGCTGTCGGAGGGCTCAATGACGGTCGTGGCCCTCGGGGCAGGAGAGGCCAGTGCCCGACGCTTGGCCGAGGTCCTGGCTGAAGAGGGCCTCACTGCTCCTGTGGTCGAGAGGGTCAGCGATGATCCCGGTGTCGTGGTGGCTGCTGCCCCACTCTCACGGGGCTTCATTCTTCCTGAGGCTCGCTTGGCAATCCTTGCGGAGCCCGATGTCACCGGACGTCGAGTTCCCCACCGAGCGGCGCGGCCCCAGCAGCGGGTCACCGATGGTTTCTTTGATGACCTGGCCATCGGCAGTTACGTGGTGCATCGACAGCATGGCGTGGCCCGCTTCAGCGGAGTCACGACTCGGACCATCGGCGGAGCAACCCGTGACTATCTGGTTCTCGAGTTTCGAGGCGATGATCGGATCTATCTGCCCGTGGATCAGATCGATGCCATCACGCCCTATTCCGGTGGCGAATCCCCGAGCCTCTCGAAGATGGGTGGCTCGGACTGGCAGCGCACGAGAGCCAAGGCCAAGGCAGCCGCCAGTGAGGTGGCTGAGGAACTTGTTGCGCTCTATCGACTTCGCTTGACGGCCCAGGGTCATGCCTTTGCACCCGACACGCCGTGGCAGTCAGAGATGGAGGCCGCCTTCGCCTTCACTGAGACGCCTGACCAGCTCGCAGCCATCGAAGCGGTCAAGGCTGACATGGAACAGGACCGACCCATGGATCGCCTCGTGTGCGCCGACGTCGGTTTCGGGAAGACCGAGATTGCGGTGCGGGCCGCATTCAAGGCTGTTCAAGACGGCAAGCAGGTCGCCGTGCTGGTGCCGACCACCCTGCTCGCCAGCCAGCACCACCAGACGTTCATCGAACGATTCGGCGGCTATCCGATCACGGTTGCCCTCCTCAGCCGTTTCTTGACCGACGCGGAGGCGGCACAGGTCCGTCGCTCTCTGGCCGAGGGCACGGTGGATGTGGTCGTCGGAACCCATCGACTCTTGTCCGAGGACATAGCGTTTAAGAACCTTGGCTTACTCGTCGTGGACGAAGAGCAGCGCTTCGGCGTCACTCACAAAGAAGCGGTGAAGCGGATGTCTGAGGGCGTCGATGTGCTGACGCTCTCGGCGAGCCCAATCCCGAGGACCCTCGAGATGGCGCTTACGGGCATCCGGGACCTGTCGATGGTGACGACTCCGCCGACCGACCGACGACCCATTTTGACCTACGTGGGCGAGACTGACGAGCGAGCCATCGCTGAGGCCATCCGCCGAGAGCTCCTGCGCGAGGGGCAGGTCTTCTACGTTCACAATCGGGTGGCCGACATCGAACACCAGGCCCGCAAGATCCGAGCCCTCGTCCCCGAGGCTCGCGTGGCCATTGCCCACGGCCAGATGGACGAGGGGACGCTGGAGAAGGTCGTGCTCGACTTCGCTGCTCGCCAAGCCGACGTCCTGGTGTGCACGACCATCGTGGAATCGGGCATCGACATGCCCTCAGTGAACACCTTGGTGGTTGGCCGAGCCGACCTCCTCGGTCTCGGGCAACTCCACCAGTTGCGAGGCCGGGTGGGCCGAAGTGGCCAGCGGGCCTACGCCTACCTCTTTCATCCTCAGGACACGGTCCTGTCCGAGACCGCCTACGAGCGGCTCCGGACCATTGGCGAGCACACCGACCTCGGTTCTGGCTTCAAGATCGCCATGCGCGATCTTGAGATCAGGGGAGCGGGAAACCTTCTCGGCAGGGATCAGTCGGGTCACGTGGCAGCGGTGGGCTACGACCTCTATGTCCAGTTGGTGGCCGAAGCGGTGGCTGAGGCTCGAGGCGAGGTCTCTCCGGAGATCGTCACGGTGTCGATCGACGTCCCTGGCGACGCCCACCTGCCGCCCTCCTATGTCGCCCAAGAAGATGCTCGTCTCGAGGCCTATCGCCGCCTTGCGGCCACGGCTACCGAACAAGAGGTCAATGACGTGGCCGACGAGTGGCTCGATCGCTACGGTCCACTGCCCGAGGCGGCCCGTGGCCTCATCGAGGTCGCCCTTCTGCGGGTCACGTGCCTGCGGCTGGGGGTGCGCGAACTGACGGTCCTGCCTGCTCGCACTGGCGGTCGAGCGGTACCGCTGGCCAAGTTGTCGCCGCTTGCCCTCCCAGTCTCGGCTCAGATGCGGGTCAGGCGCCTCATTGGCGACAAGGCCTATGACGAGTTGAACGAGACCCTCAAAGTGCCGCTGACCGAGCAGCGCCGTGCACCGGCCGAGCTTCGGGCCCTGCTCGACGACCTGGTGCCCGCCTGAGGCTGCGTGCCTCAAGCGGGTGGCAGCGCTGGCTAGCATCATGGGCATCGTGAGACGCCTCCTGCTTCCAGTCCTCGCCACCGTGGTGGTCACCGTTGCCCTCGGGTTCGCCGTAGGCGTCGGGTCGCCGTCGAACGCAGCCATGGTCAACGGCCATCCGCTCTCGCAGTCCCAGGTCGAGCACGACCTCGCAGCGGTGGCGGCGAGTCCGAACTACCTCTGCTACCTCAACGCCAGCACCCTGGTGCGGACCTCCGGCCAAGCCGGACTAGGACCGGTGAACGGTGTGGCACCGGGGAGTTACTCACGAGGCTTTGTCACGAACTTCCTCGACACTGAGATCACCAATGTCCTGATTGGCCAGCGCCTTAGAACCCTCGGCCTCCCTGCCCCGGGTCGTGCCGAGTTGGCCGTGGCTCGCCAAGACCTCCTCGGATCGATGGATTCGACGATCAGTCAAGTGGCCTCGAGCCAGTACGCCTGTACAGGGACTGCCTCAACGATCCTCGAGGCCATGCCGCGGGCATTCCAGGATCGCCAGGTCCTTGCTCAAGCCCAGTCCGAAGCCCTCTTGGCCAAGGTGGGTGGCGTGGGCCTCGATGCCACGTCGCTGAAGAATTACTTCGAGAGCCACCCGAAGAGCTTTGACGTCATCTGCCTGTCGGGCATCTTGGTGGCTGATCAAGCCACGGCCGCTCGGGTGAAGACGGCGATTCAACAAGGTGCGGACTTTGCCACCGAGGCGAAGGCCGAGTCGCAGGACGCATCGAAGGAAAAGGGTGGCGATCTGGGGTGCTTCAGCCCGGCATCGCCGCAATACCAGTCGGTCCAACACGATGTGGGCGTCCTTGCGGTGGGAGCCACCACCGATCCGCTGCCCTCGGGGAGTGGTGCCTTCGTGCTCCTCAAGGTGACTGATCGCCGGGCCAGCGAATTCGGTCCACTCGAGAGCATCGTGCGACGCACCGTCCTCGCTGATGACGCCAAGCGGGCTCAGGACGCGGCGAAGAATCTGGTGGTTTCTGCGTCAGTCACGGTGAATCCGACCTATGGCACGTGGCACGTCAGTGCGACCAGTGCCGGCATCACCCCGCCAGGGACCCCCGCAGCAGGACAGACGCCGAACGCCAAGGCGAACCAAGTCGGCGCACCGTCAGTGCTGCCGACCTCGCCGACCCCCGGCTGATCACATGACCACCCCCAGGGTCGTTGTCGTCGGACTCGGCCCGGCTGGACCTGATCTGTTGGCGCCCTCGGCTCGGCGCTGGCTCGAGGGGTCAAGCCCGGTGGTCCTGCGCACAGGTGTCCATCCGGCGGCCGGAGCATTCCCCGATGCCGAGACCTTCGACCACCTCTACGAGACGGCGGCCACCTTCGAGGAGATCTACGAGGCCATTGTCGATTCGCTCGCCGAGCGGGCTCATCGTCATGGCGAGATTGTCTACGGAGTCCCAGGGTCTGCGGTGGTGGCGGAGCGGACCGTCGAGTTGCTCGGTCAACGCCACGACCTCGAAGTCGAGATCATCCCCGCCCTGTCCTTCGCTGACGTGGCCTACGCCGCACTCGGCATCGACCCCATGGCAGCCGGTATCAGGATGGTCGACGCCACTGCCATCTCGAGCCGTCTCCGTGGGCCCGGCCCGATTCTCGTGGTCCAGTGTCATTCTCGGCGAGTGCTTTCGGATCTGAAACTGTCGATCGATGTCGAGATGATCACCCCTCGACCGACCGCAGTGCTGCTCCATCATCTCGGCTTGCCTGATGAACACATCGCCGAGGTTGCGATCGATGACCTCGACCGTTTCGAAGAGGCTGATCACCTCACGAGCGTCTACATCGCCTCGCTGCGAACCGTCGGCCCGGCGGCGGAGGATCTCGTCGATCTCATGGCGAGGCTGCGAGCCGAGTGTCCCTGGGACATGAAGCAGACTCACGGTTCGCTCACTCGACATCTCCTCGAGGAAGCGTATGAATCACTCGAGGCCCTCGAGAAACTTGCTGCGACCCTCGACGACGAGACCACGAGTGATGATGACCTAGCTGCGGCCTACGCCCACAGTGCCGAGGAACTCGGAGATCTTGTCTTCCAGGTCGTCTTCCACGCTCACCTCGCTGCTGAAGCCGGTCGGTTCGACCTGACTGACGTGTTCGACGGGGTACGCACCAAGCTGGTGCACCGTCATCCTCACGTCTTCGCTGATGTGGTGGCCGAGACCGCTGACGAGGTGGCGTCGAACTGGGAAGACATCAAGAAGGCAGAGAAGGGGAGGTCCTCGGTCACCGAGGGGATCCCCGTCGCCCTCCCAGCACTCGCTCGGCGGGTCAAGCTAGGCCGAAAGGCGACCTCGCTCGGGATGGAACTCGACGAGTCCGCCACCTTGGTGGCCTCGGCTCGAACCATTCTCGAATCCCTGGCGGTCGGCGGTGATTCTCCGGCTGACGATGCGGCCTCGGCAGTCGTGGGGGACCGTGTCGAGGCATTCGGTCGACTCTTGGCGGCGGTGGCCGACCTCGCTCGGATCGAGGGAGTCGACCCTGAGGCGGCACTCCGGCGCGCAGGCGATGAACTCCGTGACGCCATCGTGGCTCACGAGCAGGAGAGCGACTGAATCTGGCGTGCCGCGTGCATGGTGCGCGGCGGCGATAGCGTGGGGTCCGCCGTGATCGGCGACAAAGCCAAGGAGCCTCAGTGAGCGCAATTGAGATCGTTGTCGGACGCCAGGTGCTCGACTCGAGAGGGAACCCGACTGTCGAGGCCGAGATCGTCCTCGAATCTGGAGCACGGGGGCGAGCCATCGCCCCGTCAGGTGCGTCGACCGGCGTTCATGAGGCAGTCGAGCTCCGAGATGGAGGCGATGCCTGGATGGGCAAGGGCGTCTCACGAGCAGTCGACAACGTCAACGGTGAGATCGGCGTCATCCTCGAGGGCATTGATGCCCTCGACCAACGCTGCGTGGATCGTCTGATGATCGAAGCGGACGGCACCTCAGACAAAAGCCGTCTGGGTGCCAACGCCATGCTGGCGGTGTCGCTGGCCGTGGCCAAGGCCGCCGCCGCCGAGCTCGAGATCCCGCTCTATCGGTCGATCGGAGGCACCAACGCCCACATTTTGCCGGTGCCGATGATGAACGTCATCAACGGCGGGGCACATGCCCTGAACTCGATTGACTTCCAGGAGTACATGTTCATGCCCGTCGGGGCGTCGACCTTCTCTGAGGCCCTGCGCTGGGGGACCGAGTGCTACCACTCCCTCAAAGCCGTTCTGGCCAGCCGAGGCCTCTCGACTGCCGTGGGCGACGAGGGTGGCTTTGCACCTGATCTCCCCAACAACGAGGCCGCCGTCGCCGTCCTGATGGAGGCCATCGAGGCCGCAGGACGCACGCCGGGCACTGAGATCGCCATCGCCCTCGACCCTGCAACCTCTGAGCTGTGGCGCGATGGGGCCTACGTGCTCGAAGGCGAGGGACGCACCCTCAGCCCAACCGAACTGGCCGACTACTGGGTGGACCTCTGCAACCGCTACCCAATCGTCTCCATCGAAGACGGAATGGCCGAGGAGGACTGGGACGGCTGGGCCGATCTGACCGCCAAACTGGGGGAGCGAATCCAACTTGTGGGCGATGACCTCTTCGTCACCAACGTCGACCTGCTCGGTCGAGGCATTCGTGACGGTGTGGCGAACTCGATCTTGATCAAACTCAACCAGATCGGCACCCTGACCGAGACCCTCGACACCGTCGGACTGGCCACCATGAATTCCTATCGATCGGTCATCTCGCATCGTTCGGGTGAGACCGAGGACGTCACCATCGCTGATCTCGCTGTGGCGACCAATGCTGGCCAGATCAAGACGGGCGCCCCGTGCCGATCGGACCGAGTGGCGAAGTACAACCAACTGCTCCGCATCGAGGAGGACCTCGGCGATGAGGGTCGTTTCCTCGGGGCTCGGGCCCTGAGCGGAAAGGTCGGCGGTGGGGGCCACTAAGGCGACTGCTCGTCCGCGTCCCCGCTCCACGACAGGAGCCCGAGGTGACGATCGTCGCGCCCGGGAACAGCGTCGGAGCCGGATGATTTTGGTCGCTTCGGTGCTGGCTGCGGGGTTCATCCTTGTGGGGTGGTTCCCTGCTGGCGCGCTGCTCAATCAGCATCGGGCCCTCGGTGAGGTGACCGCGCATCTAAACGACCTCAAGGCCCAAGACCGCGAACTGGCCAGCGAGCGATCCAAACTCTCCTCGCCCGCCGAGATCACCAAGTTGGCTCGGGAGCAGTATCAGCTTGTTCAACCAGGCCAGCGTCTTGTCCAGGTCCTGCCCCCACCGGGTGCCGCCACCCCGGAAGGAGTGGGTCAGTCGCCCTATCCGGGTGACCCGGGCCTCACCAAGCCAGTTCGACCCTCAGCCGTGGCATTGCTGCCGACCGGGTCAACCACCACGACTACTCAGGTCCGAGCGCAGGCCCGGGGAGCCGAATCAGGTCCAGAGGCTCCGGTGACCCAGCCCGGTCTCTTCGATCGGGTGCTCCACACCATCGAGTTCTGGCGACGATGAGCGACCTCTCGGCGTCGCCCTCTGACGTCGAGGTCGTGGCAGCACTCCTCGGTCGGCGACCAGCCGGCCGATTCCGTGTGGTGGTCCGAAGAACCGACGGGACCCCGGCAGTGATCGAGAATGCCCCTCATCTCGACGACGGGACGCCCATGCCCACGCTGTTCTGGCTGGTCGATCCTGTGTTGCACGCAGCGGTGAGCCGCGTCGAGTCCAACGGGGGAGTGCACCGCTTTGAGTCACTGCTCGATCCCGAAGCGCTCCAGGCGGCTCATAACGCCTATGCACGGCGTCGGGAGGCGTTGGTGGTGGAGCATGATCGGCCCCAGCCCTCCGGCGGTGTGGGTGGCACACGACAAGGCTTGAAGTGCCTCCATGCCCACGTGGCTGCCAGTCTGGCGGGACTCGACGATCCGGCCGGTGATCTGGTGCTGGCGGAGTTGGATCCAGCCGAGGTTGCTGGCCTGGTGCTGGTGTTTGAACCCGACGAGGAGGGCACATCGAGCCCTGTGGCAGGCTCCACTTCATGAACGATGAGGTACTGGCAGCAATCGATTGCGGGACGAATTCCACCAGGCTCTTGATTGAGACTGCCGATGGAGTGGTGCTCGTGCGAGAGATGCGGATCACTCGCATGGGCCAGGGAGTCGACGCCACCGGCGCCTTGGCTGACGAGGCTATCGAGCGCACGCTCGGGGTCTTGGCCGAGTATCGCCAGCTTATGGATGCAGCCGGCGTGTCCCGTGGGCGGCTGGCGGCAACCTCCGCCGCTCGTGATGCCTCGAATGGCCCTGAGTTCCTCGCTGCGGCCTCAGCGATCACCGGAATCGAAGCGGAGATCCTCAGCGGCATCGAGGAGGCGGAGTTGTCCTTCACCGGGGCCATGGTCGGCCTTGACCCCGCCGAGGGTGACGATGTGGTGCTCGACATTGGCGGCGGCTCAACGGAGATTGTGCTGGTGCGATCAGGGGTGATGAGCGCTCATTCGATGCAGGTCGGCTGCGTCCGGGTCTCCGAGCGCACGCTTCACGACGATCCTCCGACCTCCGAACAGTGTGGCGATGCTCGGGTCATGGCCGACGAGGCCATCGACGGAGCCGTTGGCATCATCGCCGGGCTCACCAACTTGGCTCCAGGAAGTCGGCTCGTGGGTCTGGCGGGGACGGTGGCCACCTTGTCGATGATGGAAGCCGGCATTGATGACTACGACCGTGATCGAGTCCACCACCAGTGGCTTTCAACTGAGGTGGTTCGAGGGTGGTGCGACACCTTGGCCGCAGAGCCGGCGTCTGCTCGCCGGGCCCGTCCTGGCATGGTCGAGGGTCGCCAGGACGTCATCGTCGGCGGCCTCATTGTCCTTGTTGCGGTGCTTGAGCGCCTGGGTCTTGATGGTCTGGTGACCTCAGAGTCCGACATCCTCGATGGCCTTGTGGCCTCGCAGCGTTGCTGAGGGTGTTGGCACACAGGCTGAGCGCCTGCCACGATGCGTGCATGACACTCGAGCGGGGTGAAGCGAGGTGAGGATGGTTCGCTCCTCGGGCTCTCCCGCACTCGTGCGTCACGGACGACGAGTGACCCTGCGCACCATGGTCCCCGATGACTACGACAAGTGGATCGAGGTCAGGGAGCGGTGTCGGGACTGGCTGGTGCCATGGGAGCCCCGACCGGACGGGGCCCCGGTCCCGGCTGAGGATCGAGCAAGTTTCGGCTCTCGGTGCTCGATGCGCGAGCGTGAACGTCAGATGGGCACCGGTTACGGCTTCGGCGTCTTTGTCGGTGACCGCCTGGTGGGAGAACTGACGCTGTCCTCGGTGCAGCGAGGACCGTTCCAGAGCGCTTATATCGGCTACTGGATCGATGAGGCCGTTGCGGGCCGGGGCTTCACGCCTGAGGCCGTTGTGGTCGCGTTACGCCTGGCGTTCGAAGACCTCGGGCTCCATCGAATCGAGATCTCCATCATCCCCCGCAATGATCGCTCCAAGCGGGTGGTGGAGAAATTAGCGATCCGCCATGAGGGCATCGCCAAGCGGTTCCTGCAGATCAACGGTGTCTGGGAGGATCACTCCCGTTTCGCCATCACCGCCGAGGAATGGATCGTGCGACGCGACGATCTCCTCGATGCGTGGATCGAGGACTGAAGCAGCCAGCGAATTCCCTCAGCCCCGTTCCACCACAGCGGGGGAGTGTCGGAAGAACTGCTCGACATCGTGTTCGTAGCGATACGACGACGGCGGACGCCCGGTGGAGCTTTCGAGGCGAGCCTGCTGGGCGAAGGCCTCGACTGCTCCGGCGCTGGTGAAGCGGAACGCAAAGCCGGTCTGGGAAATCTTTGAGGAATCGACACCTCGGCCGAAGCGCAGGAGGTCGGCGAGTTCACCGGGGAGCTCGTAGATTCCGGCCGCGGAGAGAGGCCGCATCAAGAGTCGGTGATGGACCGAGGGCATCGGCATCGGTCGGCTTCCGGCGATCGAGATGATCTCAGACCAGGGGAGTCGTCCGGCACCAGCGACGTTGTAGACCCCGTTCAACTCGTTGCGAGTGGCGTGCTCGAGGGCCCGAACGACGTCGTTGGCCTCAACGAATTGCAGCAGTGGGTCAAAACCGATCAGCACCGGGCAGAACGCTCTCGAGAGATTTCTTGTGATGGGCGTGGTCAAGCCGCCCCCAAGAACGTTGGCGAAGCGCAAGGTGGCCACACTTCGATTGGGGTTGTCCTCGGCGAAGTCGGCGATCAGCGCCTCAGCTTCAAGGATTGATCGCTCCACCATGGTGGTGGCGGGGCCTGAGCGGGTCGACTCTTCGGTGAAGGTGTAGGGATCGCGAGGCGACGAGCCGTAGATCTTGGTCGAGGACTTCACCACAACGGTGGTCACCGTGGAACCCGGGGCGCCGGCGGCGGCCAGCAGGTTCATCGTGCCGATCACGTTGATCTCGTGGAGTGCTCTGGACGAGACGGTCGACGAATCCGACACCAAGAAGGTGTGGACGATGGTGTCGACTCGGGTTGCGCGGACGAGGCGGTGAAGGATTGAGTAGGTCTGGTCAGCCCGGACGAACTCGGCTCGCTCGAAGGGGACTGAGGGGTCGTGCTCCCCGAGGCCCAAGATGACCTCGAAGGAAGGATCGTTCTCGAGTGCTTGGATGACCCGGCCGCCCCAAAAGGTGTCTGCACCGGTGACGAGAACCCGACGTCCCATCAGCCGAACCACACGCTTCGTCGAACCTTGAGCATCTCGAAGACCTGCTCTTGGATCAGGCCCCGGACTCGCTCGGATTCTTCAAGGACGAGGGACCGTGGGTAACGCTCAAGGCCGGGCTCCACATTGAAGGTGATGGGGTCGAGTACCGAGATCTTGATCTTGGCTGGGAATGGCACCACGAGGCCGAGGGGCCCCATCGCCAGAAGGTTGGCGGTGACAGGAAAGTACGGGGTGCCAAGGATCTTGGCGACCGCAGGCATCCGGAAGAGCACCGGCATGGCTTCCTCGGAGCCGATTACGGCGAGTGGGATCACCGGGACGCCGGAGCGCATGGCGATCTCGATGAATCCACCTCGGCCAAATCGACGGAGGCGATATCGGTCAGCGAAGGATTTCGATGGCCCCTTCTCGCCCTCAGGGAAGACCAAGGCGAGTTGGCCTTGGTCGCCGAGAAGCCGGGCAGCGTTTTCCGGTCGAGCAGCGACGCCACCGGAGCGGGACCAGAGCGTCCCGACGAAGGGCACTGAGCGGAAGAAGTAGTCGGCGAGGCCGTAGACGGGGCGGCCGAGCCGTGACTCGATGCCGTGCATGATCAGAGGTGCGTCAGAGGGGATGGCGCCGGCATGGTTGGCAACCAAGAGGCCACCGCCTTCAGCGGGGATTTTGTCGAATCCGTCCCACTCGACGCGGAACCACTTGGAGTAGACGGGCTCGTAGAGGGTTCGGAAGACTGCTCGGGTCCGCTCGGAGCGACCCCATTCATCGACATCGGACCGCCGTGGGTCCTCCAAGGGCTCAGGTGCTGGTCCGACGCCGGGGAGCGGCACCAACTCGGCCGAGTACTCCTTGGCCATCGTGCGAACCGGTTCGTCCATTCGAACAATGCTACCGAGTCATGCCCTTCGGCGATAGTGAGAAATTCGGGAGGGGATCTCGGCCCTGATGGCGTTCTCCCTCACCCGGTCTTGGTCTCAGCGAGGGCCGATGGCGCTGCGAACAGCAGATGCTCGGGCGATCTCCTCGATCGGCACCGGCCGGATGACGCCATCGGAAATCGAGGCGAGTTTCGTCAGTGCGCTGCGGGCATCGGCTGGAGCCAGGAGGGCGGCGACGATTGTGTGGCTCCCGTCGGCGCCCGTCAGGATCGGGGCTGCCTCAAGCAGCGTTCCTGAGCAATGGGCCACGACATCCTCGAGTGCCGATGCCGGGACGGCGCTGAGGCCGAGGAGCTCAGGGAGCGACGAGGATCGAATCCGTGCCATCGAGAGGTCACGCAGCATCGTCACCGAGTCGCGGGCGAGGCGGACGTGACTCCCGGTGACGTCGCTCCAGCTGACCGGGACCTCGGTTACCGACCAGCCCAGGGACTTTGAACGCGCCAACATCTCGACGTCGAAGGCAAATCCGTCGATGGTGGTGAGATGAAAGAGGATCTTGGCGTGAGACGTCCTGGCCCCCTTCCAGCCGCACTGGGTGTCGCGGAGATCCACGGTACTCACGAGTCGAACAAGGCGGTTGAAGCTTCGCCCCGCCCTTGTCCGAAGCCAGCTTCCATAATCAATATGCCCCTTGATGGCTCGACTCCCGACGGCCACGGGGGTCTCGTCGAGTGCAGCGAGCATGCTGGGCATCTGCCGAGGATCGATGGCCATGTCGGCGTCAGTGAAGACGACGAGTTCGGTCGTCGCCGCTCGGACTCCGGCCCGAATAGCTGCGCCTTTGCCGCGGTTGCGGTCCTGCTGCAAGACGCGGGCGTGGGGCATCGCATCGGCCAGCCGCTTGGCCACCAACGCCGTGTCGTCATCGCTTCCGTCGTCGACGAACAGAATCTCGAAGTCGTCGAGGTCGACTCGGCCCTCGTCGGCGGCGCGGGTGAGGCGAGCGAAGCCGGTCTCGAGGCGATCTCCCTCGTTGTACGCGGGAACGATCAGGCTCGTGCGCGCATGGTTCACTGTCTCACCTTCTCATGGTCATCAGCGTGCTCAGGGCCGAGCAGGAGGAGCGATTTCCCGCTCGATCCGCTGCTGCCACCCTACCGAGAAGGTGGATCTGGTGATGGCGTGTCCTTTGGGGCGTGGCGCCGCCAAGCCGACCAGGAGAGAACGGGGGTTCGTCGCTGATGGGGTGGCCCCGACTGTTCGTGGGTGATCGAGAGCGGTTGACCAACCGCGGACCGGTCCGTAGGGTTCGTCCATGTCACCAGAGGTTTCCCTCAGCACTGGGCTCGCCCAAGGAACGCTCGACGAAGGGGTTCCTTGCTTCTTCGGCATCCCGTACGCACAGCCCCCAATCGGACCATTGCGATTTCGGCCACCAGTGCCTGTCGAACCGTGGTCAGGCATGTTCGACGCCACCGAGCGTCGTGGTATCGCCCCGCAGCCTCCGCCAACGCCGGGCCTCGCCGTGCCAGGAGATCCGACTGAGCAATCAGAGGATTGCCTCCATGTGAACATCTGGACTCCGGTGGTCGATGGAGGGAACCGTCCGGTCATGGTGTTCATCCACGGCGGATCGTTCATCACCGGCTCCGGAGCGAACAGCGTGTACCGAGGTCGATGGCTCGCCGATTTCGGCGACGTGGTGGTGGTGACCATCAACTATCGACTCGGGGCACTTGGATTTCTCGCCCACAGTGCCCTCATTGGCGATGACGGTTCGGTTGGCAACTACGGTCTCATGGATCAGATTGCCGCCCTCGAGTGGGTTTCGGACAACATCGCTGCTTTTGGCGGTGACCCGGGGAACGTCACGGTCTTTGGGGAATCAGCTGGAGCGATGTCAATCTGCACACTCATGGCGACTCCGAGGGCTCGAGGCCTGTTTCACCGAGCGATCCTCCAAAGTGGGCCGCATTTCACACAGTCTCGCGAGCGAGCCCTGACCGTCGGGGACCGCCTCATTGAGGCCTTGGGCCTCGAGAATCCTTCACGAGCAGACCTCGAGGCGATCCCGGCGGAGGATTTCGTTGCCGCAACCGCTGAGCTCTGGGCGCTCCCGCCGGAACCGGGCGTGATCGCTCTGCCATTGCTTCCTGTGGTCGACGGGGTCTTCCTCGAGGTCGACCCGGATGAAGCGATTGCCGCGGGGAGCGCCTCTGGCGTCAGCTTGATGATCGGAACAAACCGAGACGAGATGTCGATGTTCGCTCTCGGAGATCCGGCCTATGCATCGATCGATGAAGCCGGCCTCGCCCGGTGGCTCGACGTCGCGTTGCCCGGCTGCGACCCTGCAGAGGTGGTCACCGCCTATGTGGCGGCACGGACCGCGAGGGGGGAGCCGACAGATCCCTCGGCGCTTTGGGTGGCCATGGCTACCGACGTGATCTTCCGGTGGCCATCTCTGGTCGTGGCCTCCGCCCAGGCGACGCTCGACGAGCGAGTGTTCGTCTATTTGTTCACACAGGAGACTGACGTCTTCGGCGGAATCCTGGGCTCATGCCACGCCCTTGAGCTGCCCTACGTCTTCGGAACTATCCACGAGGAGGCGATCAATGTGTTCGCCGGTGGTGGGCCTGGTTCGGCAGCGCTCTCAGAGGAGATGATGCGGGCTTGGACTTCGTTTGCCCGCACCGGCCAGCCCGAGACGCCAGAGACATGGGCGCCCTTCGAGACTCGAGTCAAGGCCACACGGGTCTTCGGGCCCAACGGCGGGCTCCGAGATCACCCGAGGGCCGACGAACTCGAGGCTGTAGCCTCGGCTCATGTTCGGAAGTTCCCGGCGACGGGGGCGTAGCCCAACGGCAGAGGCAGGACGCTTAAAACGTCCCAAGTGAGGGTTCGAGTCCCTCCGCCCCCACTTCACGACGACGACGCCTCATGAGCCGCCCTTGACGGCTCATGAGGCCATCGTCGGATATCAGGTCAGGAAGGTTGTAGGTTTACACGCCGTGGCACAGAGCCAATCTGGAAAATGGGTTTCGAAGGTTGCGGCGACCGGTGGAGGGCGCGCGTACAAGAGTCAGAAGCCCTCGGGCTTCTACCTCGCTGTCGGTGTGATCCTCGTGATCGGCCTGCTGTCGATCACGCTCGCTCGCAGCCAGTACCGGTCGGGTTCTACCTCGACCTCAACGACTGGCGTCGCTCCGGTCGTGGGCACGACCACCTACGCCGCCCTTGCCTTCGACGTCTGTGGGACGCTCATGACCTCGATTACCCCATCACCCGCCACTCCCGTCGTTCCAATTGCGGCGCAGGCTGATGGCGTTGTCCGCCTTGCACCAACCAAGGCCGCTGATGCAGGGACCAACGCCACGGTGGCGCTCTTCACGAAGAGCTACTCATCGGTCGAGGTGACCTCCACCTCACTCAAGCTTCCAGACCTGGGCTTCTTCAAGGCAGCGACGTACACCAACGGCGAGGCCTGCCCGAAGGGAACCCCCGACGCCGGCAAGAAGGGGAAGGTTTCGATCAGGTACTGGAAGAACTTCGCTACTTCGAAGTTCACCAGTTCGACCGACCCGACTGCGATTCACTTCACGGGGAACTCTCTCGTGACCGTGTCCTTCGTGCCCGAGGGAGCCAAGGTGCTCAAGCCTTCGAAGGCGACCATTGCCGCAATGCAGGGTGCGCAGCCACCGGCACCGGCACCGACGACGACCACGACGATTGCAACTGGACCCACGACCCCGACCACTGCTCTGAGGCCCACGACGCCGACAGCAGTGACCACCACCACGACGAAGAAATAGCGATCGTGAAGGCCATCATCCTGGTCGGAGGCGAGGGGACGCGGCTTCGGCCACTCACCTACACCGCTCCGAAGCAGATGCTTCCCATCATGGGAGTCCCCATGCTTGAGGGCGTCATGGGCCAGTTGGCCAGTCACGGTGTCGATGAGGCGGTCCTCTCTCTTGGGTATCTTCCTGATCGTTTTCTCGAGGCCTACCCCGATGGCCGGTGCGCCGGCGTCAAGCTCCATTACGCCACCGAGCCATCGCCACTCGACACCGCCGGTGCCGTCCGCTTCGCCGCAGAGGCACTGACCATCGAGGACACCTTTCTTGTTGTCAACGGTGATGTGCTGACCGATCTCAATGTGTCCGCGCTGGTGGCCTTTCACCGCTCCTCGGGGGCGGAGGGCACGGTGGCGCTCCATCCGGTCGAGGATCCTTCCCGCTTCGGGGTCGTTGAGACCGACGCCGTAGGTCGGGTCCTTGCCTTCGTTGAAAAGCCTCCGCGCGAGGAGGCGACAACGAACCTCATCAATGCAGGGACCTACGTGTTCGAGCCCTCTGCCCTCGAGAGGATTCCGCTCGGGGAGCGAGTCTCGATCGAACGGGTGACCTTCCCTCAGATGGTGGACGATGAGGCCCTCTACGCCATGTCTGACACGTCGTACTGGCTCGATACGGGAACCCCTCAGGCCTATCTCACTGCCCACAGCGACATCTTGAGCGGTCGACGTTCACCAGCCTTCGTTCGCTCGCCGATCGTTGATGGTTCCTGGATCGCACCGACAGCAATGGTGGCCGATGATGCCACGGTGATCGCCAGCGTCGTGGATGCGTCAGTCGTGGTTGGATCTGGTGCTCGGATCGAGGGATCGGTGATCCTCCCGGGCGTGCAGATCGACGCTGGAGCGGTCATCGTCGGTTCCATCGTCGGTCCTCGGGCATCAATCGGCGCCGGAGCCGTCCTTGAGCCAACCTGCGTGATCGGTGCCGACGCCAGGGTTGAGGCTGGCGCATCGCTTGTTGATGTCAGGATCCCCTCGCAGTGAGAACGGTGGTGACCGGGGGCGCCGGGTTTATTGGGTCGACGCTCACCGATGCTCTCCTGGCCGGAGGCCACGACGTCGAGGTCATCGATGATCTCTCCTCGGGGCGCCTCGAGAACCTTGAGGTCGCCCGTCAGACTGGTCGGCTGGGCTTTCACGAGATTGATATTCGCGATAACTCGGTTGTCGATCTTTTGGTTGAATTGAAGCCTGAGGTGATCTTCCATCTGGCCGCTCAGGCCGACGTGAGGGTTTCGGTCGCTCGTCCCGGTTTCGACGCCGGCATCAATATTCTCGGTTCGATCAACATTCTCGAAGGGGCCCGCCATGCGGGTGCGCGCCGAGTGGTTGCCGCTGCCAGTGGCGGCACGCTCTACGGCGATCCGCCGGCCGAGGACATCCCCACGTCTGAGACGGTGGCTCAGAGCCCACTTTCCCCCTATGGCGTGTCGAAGAAGTCGATGATTGATTACCTCGTCGCTTATCAGGGCCTCCATGGCACTGAGTTCATGGCGCTGGCTCTCGGCAATGTCTACGGGCCTCGGCAGGATCCCCATGGCGAGGCAGGGGTCGTGGCCATCTTCGCCGAGAAATTGCTGCGCCGAGAGGCCGTCACCGTGTTCGGTACCGGAGAGCAAACTCGAGACTTCGTCTATGTCGACGATGTGGTCGATGCTTTCGTCAGAGCGGCCGAACGCGGCCAGAACCAGGTGGTGAACATCGGGACTGGCGAAGAGCTCTCGGTCAACGAGCTGCTCGCCACCATGATGGCGATCACCGATGCCAGTGCACCTCCCGTGCACGCGGACGCTCGTCACGGAGAACTCTTCCGCTCCTGCCTTGCGGTCACTCGGGCCTCCACCGAGCTCGGCTGGTCCTCGACGACCTCGTTCCATGACGGCGCTTCCGCGACTCTTGAGTTTGTTCGGGGTCAGCTCGGGGACCTGTCCTAGGGCGCCAGCGCCATGACGTCGCATGGCGACCATCGGGGAACGAGCCCTCGCCCTCCATGCAAAAGTGATTCGGCTCTACTAACGTCCTGACGTTCTCCGGGAGCCTCTCGAGGACGGAAAGCGAGGTTCTCATGGATTCCCGATCACGCTCACGTATTGTTCGCCGATTTTCCCGGGCCGGAGTCGCTCTGGCCATCTCCAGCACCAGCCTGATCACCACGGCGGTGGTGTCCTTCTCATCAGCGGCAGGCGCACAACCTGCTGTTCCAGGGATCGTCCCAACTGCCCCAGAGGGCGCAGGCATGGCGGCCATTGGTGGACAAATTGGTGGCCCTCAGTCAGTCGTCGTGAGTCCATCGGGAGCGGTCTTCGAGACCCAAGGCAACCTGGTGGTCACGATGAGGCCCGATGGCTCTCGTCAGACCGCCATCGGCTCAGGGTTCGAGCGTCCCTACGGCGTGGCGGTCGACGCCTCGGGCCATGTCTTTGTGGCCGACACTGGTCACAGCCGTATCGTCTCAATGAATGGCGACGGCTCGAACCAGACCACCATCGGCTCTGGATTCTCCATGCCCTTCGGCGTAGCAGTCGACGCCTCCGGTCACGTGATCGTCGCTGACTCAGGCAATAACCAAATCGTCTCGATGAATGCCGATGGCTCGAACCAGAATGCCATCGGAGCAGGGTTTTCCTTTCCCTTGGGCGTGGCGGTCGATGCCCATGGTCACGTGATCGTCGCCGACACCTTCAATAACCAAGTTGTCACGATGAACCTCGATGGCTCTGGAGCGGTCAGCATCGCTGCTGGGAGCGCTCCCTGCGGCGTTGGGGCGGACACCTCAGGCCATGTCTTCGCCGCGGATTGCATCCACAACGAGGTCATTTCGATGAACGCTGACGGCTCGAACCAGGCCACCATCGGCTCTGGATTCTCCAACCCCCGCAGCGTGGTAATCGACACCCTGGGTCACCTCTTGGTGGCCGATCATGGAAGTAACACGATCATCTCGATGAATGCCGATGGCTCGAACCAGACCACCTTTGCTTCCGGCATCTATCACCCAAATGGCGTGGCATTTGATACGTCAGGCAACCTTCTCGCTGCGGACGCAGACGGCAGCCGAATTGTGTCGCTGAGCGCCTCCAGCTCCGGTCAGAGCCCCATCGCGTCTGGGTTGACCGGCGCGTACGGCGTGGCGGTCGACGCCTCGAATCATGTCTTCGTGGCGTGCGACACGGGCAACCAGATCATCTCGATGAATCGTGATGGCACCAACCAAACCACGATCAGTACTGGCTATTCGTATCCCACCGGTGTGGCGGTTGACACCTCGGGCCATGTGTTTGTCGTTGATGCAAATGACTCGACGGTCTCCAAAATGGACACCGACGGATCCAACCAGATCCTCATCGCCTCGGGGTTCTCCAACCCCACCGGTGTGGCGGTTGACACCTCGGGCCATGTGTTGATCGCTGATACAGGGAACAACGTCATTGTCTCAATGAACCCCGACGGCTCAAACCAGACCTCCATCGGTTCTGGATTGTCCAGCCCTTTCGGGGTGGCGGTCGACGCCTCCGGTCATGTGATCGTCGCCGACACTGGCAATAACCGAGTGGTCTCAATGAACGCGGACGGCTCGAATCAGACCACCCTCGCCTCTGGGTTCTCCACCCCCATCGGCGTGGCGGTCGATGCCTCGGGCCACGTGGTCGTGTCGGACTCGACGAACTCGAGAATTATGGCCGTCGCCCATGCCCCAACGGCTCGGGCGGGTAACCGTTTGGCGCTGGCGAGATGGTCGGCTGCGTCCCGCAACGGGGGGTCGAAGATCACGGCCTACATCGTGACGGCCACCCCAATGGGCTCCGGCCGGACCATCACGGCGTCGTTCGGACCCTCGGAAACATCGGGGATTATCAACGGCCTCAAGAATGGGAGGGCGTATACCTTGAGCGTCGCAGCCAAGAACCGTTCGCTGAAGGGCCCCGACTCGGCGCCGACAAATGTGGTGATTCCGGCAATTGGCGTCCCCGATGCGCCGGCTGCACCCAAGGTGACCGCCGGCGATGGCCAAGCCACCGTGAAGTGGAAAGCCCCTGACGCTCAAGGCTCACCGATCACCTCGTATTTGGTCATGGCGACACCCTTGGGAGATGGCGACACCATTGAGGCGACCGTTGCCGGTGACGTCATCTCGGTTGAGCTCTACGGACTTGTCAACGCCACGACCTATGGCGTGACGGTGATTGCGACCAATGACGTCGGCGATTCTGATCCGTCTCCATCCACCAACGTCACCCCCGTCGGTGTCCCCGATGCGCCGGTGATTGTCTCGGCCGGCCTGAAGGCTCCGGGATCTACCAAGGTCACCGTGACGTGGAGCGCTCCAAGCGACCAGGGATCCGCGATCTCGAGCTACACCGTGACGTCGTCGCCGGGTGCCAAGACATGTTCGACGGGACCCTTGGCGACCAGTTGCACCATAAAGAAGTTGACCAAGGGCGTCACCTACAGCTTCACGATGACCGCCACCAACGCCTTGGGGGCCTCTGAATCCAGCGAGCCGTTCGGGGCCGTGACGCCCTAGGAAACCTTGACGACGAGTGGTTGGGTTGGGTTGACGTCAGCGGAACAGGTCATCAGCGGCGGATCGGACGACCTCGCCGACGACGGAGCCGTCTCCGAACCATGCGTCAGGGCATCCTCTGACGATTGCCGCGGGGACGCCTGAGGCCTTGCCCATCACGAGATCGGCTGCTCCGCAGATCTCGTCGACGACACACACTGTGGTGGCGACGAGTTCGCGGCCGTTGGCGTCATTGGTTCCGCGAAGATCAAGAACCGGGAGAATCCCGGCGGAGCCCAGTGCGATGTCGGTCACGCCCTGGCGCCACGTCCGGCCGAACGTGTCTGAGATGATCACCGCCACGTCAATGCCAAGGGATCGACGGAGATCACCCCTGAGGCGCCGAGCTGATCGGTCTGGATCGATTGGGAGGAGTGCTGCGGTTCCTTCATCGACGTTCGACAGGTCAATGCCGGCGTTGGCACAGATGAACCCGTGAGTCGTCTCAGTGATGAGCAGTGACCCTCGCCGACGAAGCACTCGGACTGACTCTCTCTCGACCAGGGCAACCTTGGCCGCTTCATCGTCATGGTCGAGAGGCTCAATCCGGCCCTCAGCCTTCGAGACCACCTTTTGTGTGACGACGAGGACATCGCCGTTCCGCAACTCAGCGAGGCCCTTGCCCGGCCCAACCGCTTCGGCGAGCAGGCTCGAGAGAGAGTCGCCCGGCGTTACCTCGGGAATGCCAGGGATGGCGATGATCTGCAGGGGAGTGGGTTCAGGCACTGAGGACCGCCATGGCGAGGGTCTCAGAACGTTCGGGAGAATCCATCACCGTATTGGTCACGAAGCAGTCCATGTTGTGGTCGATGACATCAGCGGCGTCTTCAGCGTCGGAGAAGTCGATGAGCAACGTGGCGGCGAACTCCCGATAGAGCGAGGCGATGCCACCATTGGACACGGGGTGGCCCAGTTCTCCCATGAGACGATCGGCCGGGCCTTTGAGGGCCTTGCCTCCGATGAGGGGGGAGACAGCGACCACATCATCTCGCCGTGATCGCAGCACCTCAAGGACGCCGGGGACCGCCAGGATCGGGGCGATTGAGATCATGGGGTTCGAGGGGCTGATCACGATGCGATCAGCGCTCTCGATGGCTTCAAGGACGCCAGCACCCGGTCGAGCGGCTTCTGCGCCCTCAAAGGAGACCGACGAGACCTCGATCGAGTGGTGGTGCTTGACGAAGTACTCCTGGAAGCTCAGCGACGCACCGTCGGGGGTCGTGAACACCGTGGCCAAGGAGTCCTCGGTGACCGGCAGCAGTCTGAGGCCCACGCCATGGTGTGCCAGCAGCTCGGCGGTGATCTCTGTGAGCGACCCCCCGGCAGCGAGGCGTTGGGTTCGGTAGAGATGGGTGGCGAGATCACGATCACCGAGGCTGAACCAGGACTCGCCGCCGAGTGCCGAGAGTTCCTCCATGACTCGCCACGATTCCCCGGCGAGACCCCATCCAGTCTCGGTGTTGTCGAGCCCCGCCAAGGTATAGGTGATGGTGTCGAGGTCGGGACAGATGCGCAGACCGTGCATCACGAGGTCATCGCCAACGTTGACGATGCCACAGAGGAGGTCAGCGGGGACGACCATTGAGAGGCCGCGGAGCATCTTGGCGGCTCCGACGCCACCACACAGGACGGTGATCACGATCCCGACTCTATGGCCCGGCTGGGTAGTGTCGCCCCGTGGAGCTCGACGAGAGGATTGCAACCTGGCCGCCTGGGCGTCGCGGGCTCATCTGGATGACGATGACCGATCACGAACCGGTTGTCAGTGGCGCGGTGGGTGACCTTGAGACAACCTTTGCGTGGGCATCGGTGACCAAGGTGGCGACAGCACTGTGCCTGGTGGTGGCCGTCGAGAATGGCCTCATCGAGCTTGACGTCTCGTGTGGACCTCGAGGCTCAACGCTTCGGCAGTTGCTCAGTCACAGCGGCGGTATCGCCCCAGGGTCTCCTGAGGCGCTCTGCGATCCGGGAACCCGCCGGATCTACTCGAACGCTGGGTTCGAGATTGCCGCCGGCCTCCTCGAACAGGTCACGGGCACGCCGTTCTCCGAGCGACTCAGGTCAACGATTTTCGAACCATTAGGAATGAGTCGAACCACCTTGGAGGGCAGTCCGGCCACCGGTATCGAAGGACCGGTCGCTGAGTTGGCCCGGCTGCTGGCTGAGGTGATGGATCCCACTCTCATCACTGCAGCGGTGGCCGAAGAAATGCGAACCATCCAGTTTCCCGATCTTGTCGGCACACTGCCAGGGTTCGGGCGGCAGTCGCCTTGCCCCTGGGGCCTCGGCTTCGAGGTGAAGGGGACAAAGGCCCCTCATTGGACGGGGAGGGAGTGGAGCCAGCGGACCGTGGGCCACTTTGGCCAAGCCGGTGGCTTCTTGGTCGTGGATCCAGAGCACTTCATGGGTGTGGCGACCCTCGGCGATGTGGACTTTGGTGCGTGGGCCGCCGATGGATGGCCTCCGCTCCTCGATGACCTTCTCGAGGCCAGGGGCGCGCTCGGTCGGTAGAGTTCGAGTTCCTATGGTGGCTGTGGCGGTTCCTACGTCGGATCTGAGCACGATCGTCGAGGTTCTCGATCGGGCTGCGGTGATGAACGCCGAGGTGGAGGCTTACGTCGAGCCCGCCACGGAGACCTCCGTGCGCCGATCGATGACCTTTGCTGAATGGCACACCAGGGCCACTGCGGCGGCGGCGTGGCTGTCGGAACTTGGGGTGGGCGCGAACGACGTGGTTTGTATCGTGATGGCCCCTTCGATCGACTTTGCAGTCGCCAGCCAAGCGGTCGCCCGAGTCGGGGGAATCGTGAGTGGCGTGAACCCCCGCATGGGTGCGACAGAACGAGGCACGATCTTCGACCGCATGCAACCGATCGTCACGCTCGTCGAGGATGACCATGTGGCTGATCTGGGGCCCAGTGCAGGCCTCGTCGCCACCCGGTCATCCCTCGTTGATGCCTCATGGTCCGCATCGCAGTACGAACCCTCGCCGAGGGCGAGCACTGACCCGGTGGCGGTGGTGTGGACCAGTGGGACCACCGGGGCACCGAAAGGGGCGCTGTTCGATCACGAGAGCCTCAAGGCGGTGGCAGCGGGCACAGACGTACTGAGCCAGCCAGGCGACCGAAGACTTTCTCCACTTCCGTTCTCTCATGTGAGTTACGTCACGAGGGCATGGGACGAAATTGCCCACGCCGTCACGACGGTCATCAGCCCCTCGCCCTGGAAGGCTCCCAGCGCACTGAAGGCCATGGTCGCCGAGCGGATCACCGTGGCACAGGGTGTTCCCACCCAGTGGGCACTCTTGCTGGGGTTGGAAGAGTTTGAGAACGCTGATCTTTCGTCCCTGCGCGTGGCGGGGACGGGGGCGGCCCGTATGGCGGCCGCTGACGTGGCCCGCCTCCGGACGCGCCTCAAGGTACCTGTGGTTGTGCGGTACACCTCAACCGAGACGTCGCTGGGAACCGGGACGCGTCCCGGTGATTCCGATGAGATTGTGGCGACCACCGTCGGCCGACCGGTGACTGGTGTTGAGATCCTGCTCGTCGATCCTGAAGGTGGTGCTGTTGCTCCAGGCGAGGTTGGTCGGGTTCAGCTCAGAAGCGCTGCCTCCATGAAGGGCTATGTGGCCAGCCGGGACGGGCTCGAGCGTGGTCTGCCTCCGGTGATCGACATCGAACTGACGACACAAGCGCTTGGCGATGACGGCTGGGTCACCACAGGAGATTTCGGTGTGCTTGATCACTCGGGCAATCTCACCCTCGTCGGGCGGGACAACGAGATGTATCAGCGCGGGGGGTACAACGTGTATCCGGCCGAGGTGGAAAAGTGCCTCGAGCAGCTCACCAGCGTTGCCGCTGTGGCCGTGGTGGCCGGGAACGACCCGATTCTCGGCGAGGTGGGTGTGGCGTTCGTGGTGGCGTCAAGCATCGGTGATCCGCCGCGTCTCGACGACCTTCGCCGGACGGTCGGCGCTGAACTTGCTGACTACAAGGCACCCGACGTCATGGTGGTTCTCGCCGAACTCCCTGTCACCTCTATGGGCAAGATCGACAAGCGAGGACTCCTGCAGGCGGCCAATGAGGCGGCCGCTGAGCGCTCCGAGGGGCTTCGGGCACCCGGCTCCGACTGAATCGGAGCGAGGCCCCCCAGATTTCGGCAAGGATAGAACGCCGAGCACCACGTACGAGGAGAGACCATGAGCCCGATCGACAACCTTGGAAAGCCTGAAGCCGAGCGCGGAACAACTCCCGAGCACATTCAGGTCGGCCGCTATGCGGGCAAGGTGGCATTCGTCACCGGCGCCGCGTCCGGTATCGGTCGCGCCACTGCTCGACGGATGGCCGCTGAGGGCGCCTCGGTCGCCTGCGTCGACATCAGTGCTCCAGGCGTGGCTGATGCCGCCCAAGAGATCACGGACA
Source organism: Actinomycetes bacterium (assembly GCA_037142475.1). GTDB lineage: Bacteria > Actinomycetota > Acidimicrobiia > Acidimicrobiales > RAAP-2 > CAIUMH01. The sequence continues at coordinate 941 of JBAXAR010000009.1, read as the reverse complement.
ACGGTGGCACCGCCGTGGCGATCACCTGCGACATCACTGACGAGTCCTCAGTGGCTACCGCGGTGGCCCAGGCTGTCGAGGCACTTGGCCGTCTCAGCGTGGTGTGCAACGTGGCCGGGGTGGGAGGGTTCGCCCACACCCACGAGCAGACGATGGAGTCATGGAATCGCATCATCGGGGTGAACCTCACGGGGACCTTCTTGGTCTGCAAGCACACCATTCCGTCGCTGCTCGACGGCGGAGGCGTGATCATCAACGTCTCGTCAACCGCCGGCGTGATGGGCCAGCCGTACTCGGCGGCCTACTGCGCCTCAAAGGGCGGGGTCTCGATGATGACCAAGGCGATCGCCATCGAGTACGCCGACAAGGGGATCCGTTGCAACGGCGTCGCCCCGGCCGGCGTCGACACGCCACTGGTTCACAACTTCGGCCTGCCTGAGGGAGCGAACTACAAGCACCTCGACCGGATCATGACCCCCATGGGCTACTCGACACCCTCTGAGGTCGCTGGAGCAATTTGCTACATGGCCAGCGACGAGGCTGCCTACGCCTCAGGTGCGATCCTGTCGATCGACGGAGCGATCAGCGCCTGACGTTGCGTCGCTTGCCTCGGGGTCGAGTCGTTTTTGATTCGCTCTGTGGGAGGCTCGCGCAATGAGCGACGTGACGGGTGAGGGTGGACGCCTTCGGGTGGCACTCGACGTCACGACCATCGCCGCTGGCCAACATGACCACGCCCGAGGGGTCCACGGTGTCCTCGGCGAGTTTGCTGGCAACGATGAGATCGACTTGTCGTGGTTTGTCACTGGCCTGAGAACTCGCCGCACGGTTGCCACTCTCGTGCCGGAAGGAATTGCACCGCAGCCGCGACCAATCCTTGGAGCATTGGCGGCGCTGGTGTGGTCACGGACGGATCTCTTCGGAGCTGAACGGCTTCTCGG
>JBAXAR010000008.1:0-33893 GCA_037142475.1 Actinomycetes bacterium | reverse complement strand
GCTCCCACGATGCCCTGGAGCATGCGGTTGATCTCGATGAGCCGCTCGGTCCCGAAGACCTTCATCGATGACGAGTCGGCAGCGCCCACCTCATCCTTGGCCACCAGCACCGCCATCCTCCAGTTGAGGAGCCACATCGCTTCGAGCTCGGCGTCACAGCGAGCGAGGTCCTCTTGAACCCACGGCAACTCGATCACGCGCTTGCCGTTGTCGAGCTCGGTCTCCCGGGCCCAGGCGGCGACCTGCTGGAACAACTTGTGACCGAGACCGGCCCATGCGGCAAGGCCGACCCGCTCGTGGTTCAGCTGCATGGTGATCATGCGCCATCCCTCGTTCTCTTGACCAACGAGTTCGGTCACCGGAACTCGGACGTCCTCGTAGTAGGTCGCCGTCGTGGTGAGGCCGCCCACTGTGGTGATGAGGCTCCAATCAAAGCCCTTCGCGGTGGTGGGCACGCAGATGATCGAGATGCCCTTGTGCTTCGGGGCCTCGGCGTCGGTCCGACATGCCAGCCAGACGTAGTCGGCGTCGTTGGCGCCCGAGGTGTAGATCTTGTTGCCGTTGATGACGAACTCATCGCCGTCGCGGACTGCCTTGGTCTGGAGGTTGGCGAGGTCAGTACCGGCCTGAGGCTCGGTGTACCCGATGGCGAAGTTGAGTTCTCCGGCGAGGATCTTCGGCAAGTAGTACGACTTCATCTCGTCCGTGCCGTAGGTCATCATCGTCGGTCCCACGGTGTTGATCGTCACGAAGGGGAACGGTGCACCGGCTCGTCGAGTCTCATCGAAGAAGATGAACTGGTCGGTCGCCGGGCGACCTTGGCCGCCGTACTCCGTCGGCCATCCGATGCCAAGCCATCCGTCCTTGCCCATGCGCGCCACTACGTCGCGCCAGACCTCGCCGCCTTCGAGGCTTTCCGCCAGGGCTGCCCGCACGTCGGGGGTCAACAGGTCGCCGTAGTACTGGCGGAGTTCGGCTCGGAGTTCGAGCTGGGCTGGGGTCTCTTCGAGGATCATGGTCGTACTCTCCGGATGGTCGGTCACGGTTGCTGAACAACGCGGAACTGTAACAGGTTCCATTTCTTGGTTCACAGCCTAAACGTCGCGTCAGAAAAGTTGGTCACACCACAATCTCGCCGACTACTGAAACGTGTTCTAGTGTTTCGCATTGCTGGACTAGAGGCATTTCGGGGGTCTCATGCGGTTTCATCAGTCAGTGACATTCCTAGAGATGGAAAATCTCATCCCGATGGCCAAGGCCAGCGATGATCTGGGCTACTCCGGGGTCTACCTCTCGGATCACCTGTTCAATCCCCGATCCCTCGAGTCTCGCTACACCTACTCGAAGGAAGAGGATGGATCTCCCTTCTGGGAGAAGGACGTCTCGTGGCCCGATCCGATGTGCCTTGTCTCGGCCATGGCGGCAGCCACCACGCACGTCACGTTTACCACCGGTGTCTACATCGCCCCCCTTCGTGACCTGATCTCAGTGGTCAAGACGGTCGGCACCGCAGCCGTGTTGTCCGACAACAGGGTTCGCCTCGGCGTGGGTGTCGGCTGGTGCAAGGAAGAATTCGACCAAACAGGCCAGGAGTTCACCACCCGAGGCAAGCGACTCGACGAGATGATTCCCGCCCTTCGCTCCTTGTGGGGTGGCGGCTGGGTCGAGCACCACGGTGAGTACTACGACGTCCCCGAATGTCAGATCAATCCCTCGCCGAGCGCCATGGTCCCGATCCTTGGAGGCGGCCACTCGGCTCCGGCCTTCCGCCGGGCCTCACAGTTGTGCGATGGCTGGATCGCTGCTGGCGCCTATCGGGAGCAGGACGCGTGGGAGCACCTGGCCTCCCTTAACGACGCCCTCAAGAAGGAAGGGCGAGAGAACGAGCCTTTCTCGATCTACATGTCGCTCTTCGAGATGCCCGACGTCGATCTCTATCGGCGCTTCGAGGACGCTGGCGTGACCGACCTGATCTGCGCCCCGTGGATGATGGTCCCCGAGGACGTCCCTGAGCAGGACCGAATGAACCGCCGGATCGAAGAGATGGTGCGATTCGCCGAGGAGATCGTCACCCCCATGAAGGGCTAGGTTTCTTTGGTCGCCGGGGCGTCGTGCCCCCGAGTGCAACGGAGGACCTGATGGCAGATCTCAAGCTCGGATTGCAGCTCGGCTACTGGGGAGCCGGGCCACCCCCCTTCGCCGTCGAGCAAGTGGCTGAGGCCGAACGTCTCGGCTTCGACTCCATGTGGACCGCCGAGTCTTGGGGATCTGATGCCCTCACCCCGCTGGCCTGGTGGGGAGCCTCCACCTCGTCGCTGAGACTCGGGACGTCGTTGTGCCAGATCTCCGCTCGCACCCCGACCGCCATGGCCATGGCCGCTCAGACTATGGACCACCTCTCGGGTGGTCGCTTCGTTCTCGGACTCGGCGTGTCGGGCCCCCAGGTCGTCGAAGGTTGGTACGGCCAGCCGTTCAACCAGCCCCTGGCCCGAACCAGGGAGTACATCAACATCGTCCGCGACGTCTGGCGTCGAGAGGGGCCCGTCACCAACGATGGACCCCACTACCCGCTCCCCTACCCAGGTGGGATGAACCTCGGGAAGCCCCTCAAGTCCATCGTGCACCCGCTTCGCAATGAGATCCCGATCATCTTGGGCGCAGAGGGACCAAAGAACGTTGCACTGTCGGCCGAGATCGCCGATGGCTGGTTTCCGATCTTCTTCGCCCCCAAGGCCATGGGCAGTTTCCAGGCGTCACTCGACGAGGGATTCGCTCGACCGGGAGCTCGTCGGACGAGGGAAGACTTCGAGGTCCTTGCCTTCGTGCCGACCATCATCCACGACGACGTCGAGACCGCCGCTGACCTCTACCGGCCAGCGATCGCCCTCTACGTGGGTGGCATGGGCGCAGCCCAGATGAACTTCCACTTCGACGTGTTCTGTCGGATGGGCTACGAAGCAGAGGCCACCAAGATCCAAGAGCTCTATCTCGCCGGCCACAAGGACGACGCGGCGGCGGCGGTCCCGACGCGCATGGTTGAGGACATCGCCTTCGTCGGCCCCAAGGAGAAGATCCGGGACCAGCTGGCCGAGTGGAACGAGTCGATGCTCACCACCCTGTTGATCAACGGTGACCTCGAGACCCTCCGGACGATGGCCGAACTCGTCGGTTGAGAATGCTCAGAGGTCGTTCAGCGACATCGTGACCGGCACCATCGCTTGATCCTCGGTCGATACCGAGGTCGTCGTGTCGGGAGGCAGGCCCGTGAGATGTGTGCCCCAGCCCAGGTAACTCAAGCCGGTGTCATACGGGCCGGGTCCTCCTGACGGCCGCGAGACCGTCCGGCACGTGGCGCAGTCGAAGGAGAAGGTCTTCTTGGGCAGTGTCATCGTCGCCGTCATTCCATCGAGCGGGTAGCCAAGGGCGTCCATCACCCGAACCAGCAGGAAGCCGCTCCATGCATGCTGGCTCCCAGCCCTGACGCGTAACACCGACACAGACGGGGCGACCGTCGGCGTCCGACCGACCACTGACGCGCCGAGCGGTGCCACGGCCGTAAGCGTGCCGTCGTCGGAAACCTGCGCAATCGAGAGCCCGTCAACCGACACGTGAGGCGCGGCGCTCGATGGCGAGACTGCGACCCGCACGGCCTCCACCTCCTCAGCGGTCCACCCAAACGGGAGTTTCACCGTTGTGCGCAGGTGTCCCGATCCCACGAGTGGATATCCCCATCCCTGGTCCGCGGCGAACCATGTGCCCGAGACCTTCATCTCAAGTGCCAAGCCGGCGACGTCGCTTCCTGGCGAGACCGAGGTCGTGAGGTCCGCCACGGCGTATTGCGACATCTCGCCCATCTGCGGCGAGCTCGGTGTGTCGTCGAGGTTCGCATACCAACGACCTGCTTCTTGGCCCATGACGGCATAGGTGAAGGGGTGTGCGTCCATCACCGACTCTCGCGTCGCCCCGGGCAATGGACCGGCGACCACGGGAAGATGAAAGCGGAAGGAACTCTTCGAGCCGGCCACGACGTCATTGTTCCCAGTGGCTATCCGGATGACCGGGTGCGTCCCCTCCCATTGGCGAGCCGACGTCAACGAGAACGGCTTCGACACTTCTTGGAGGGCACCGGCCGAATCGGGATAGCCCGACCTTGGGATACCTCCCCAGAAGTAGGTCCCCGAGGCCACTGACCCATCGGAGGCCACGTCAAGGTGCACCACTGTCTCGATGTCGGTGAGGCGGCCCCAGGTCGTCAATTCGAGCGCCGGGACATAGGCCGTCCCCGCATCTTCATGGCTAAAGATTGCGGTGTAGTCAATTGACCTACCACCTCCGACGGCGTCGGAGACCGTTGCGTCGAGCACCAACGGCGTGTCGTGAAGCGCTGAGGTCGAGCGCCCATAGATCACCGGTGCGTACTTGTCGGCGAGGCCGATCTCCGTACTGTCGGCAACGAAGAGCACTGCTGCGTCCGCAACCACGATCCGCGGGGCTTGGATGACCTTGCCCGCCGGGCTGTTCTTGCCCGGCAGTTGCGATAACCCACCGAGGCGAGCGTCAGGCTCAGCGGTGATCGAGGCCGAAAACGTATGCTCCGACGAGATGCTGCCGAGCAGACAGGTGTAGGTGAAGGTCGTGGACCCTCGGTAGAGAACGACCTGCTGCGTCGGTAGCACCGTGCTCGTCGTGGTGTCGGTCACTGCTACATCGGCCACCACGGCCGAAGCGTTCCCTGGCCCCCATGACGTTCCCGGCGCAGTCAGGGCCAGTGCCAGGACTCCTTGCCCTGTGCCCTCCCCGCCGACGCTCAGACCCGCGGCGATGGGAACCACAGCGGGTCCCGGGGAGGTGCGTTCCGGCGAGCCGGTGGCATCGAATGCCGTGAGGCCGCTCACCACGGCGGGGCTTCCGGCCGTCGCCTCTGCGACGCCCGTCCCTCCGGAGGTGTCGTGGAGCGGTCCTGGGACCGAGGACGGCCGCCCGGCGAGTGGGCTCCAGGCATCAGGTGCCGTACGGCACGACCGTGCGGCGGCGCAGGCTGAGGAAGCGAAGGACACATTGGCGAGCTTGAGCCCGGAGCGATCAATGTTTGTCAGTTCCTGAAGCGCAATGAAGCACTGACTGACGCGACAGTCCACCGATCCCACCGCCGTGGTCAGGACTGCATGAAGTGAGACTGACAGTGCCGCCATCTTCCCGCTATCGACTGGCACCACCCAACTGGTCCGCTGCTCGCAGCCGTCTTGGCTGGGGTGGGAGTGATCGAGGAAAAAGGTCAGTGCTCCCGGTCCACATTCGGCCACCGCCCAGACGCTGCTGGGCTTGGCCCCGCGAAGGACCACCGAGACACGCTGGGCGTCGATGAGTCCCGATGATGGTGTCACCGTCATCACCGTGACGCGTGCTGCGCCTGCCGGGGCGGCAGGAACCACGAGAGCGGGAATCAGTGCGAGGGCTCCCAAGAGCCCCCGCACGACACCGCGAACAATCACGCGGAGGCTGCTGCCCGAGCTCCCAGCGCCAGAAGACTTTGGGTTGCCCCTCCGAGCGTCAGCTCGATCTGGCGGGTGAGCAGGAAGAAGCGGTGGAGCGGGTAGTCCCGGTCCACACCGACGCCACCATGAACGTGGGTGGCGGCATGGACGACTCGCTGTCCGCCCTCTGCTGCCCAGAACTTGGCGATGGCCACAGCGTCGAGGGCCTCTTCGCCTTCGCTGATCCGCCACACTGCTTGGCTGGCTGTCAGGCGAATGGCCTCGGCATCAACGTAGGCATCGGCCATGCGCTGCCCGACCGCCTGGAACGTGGCGATCTTCTTCTCGAACTGCTCGCGCTCTGAGGTGTACTCGGCGCCAAGCTTGACCGCAGAGGTCACCACACCGGCCTCCAGGGCGCAGAGGGCGGCCGTCGTGCGCAGCACCATCGACGCAATGATCGCCGCGCCGTCGGCCCCGCTGCCGCCAAGGAGACGATCAGCAGACACGGTGGCTGAATCGAGGGTCACAAGAGCTTCTCGACGAGCTGGACCCTCTTGGGCCTCGGTGGTGACCGAGCTGGCGTCGACGAGGAATACCCCAACGCCGCCTCCCTCGATCGATGCCGGGATCAGGAGGAGCGACGCTCGGAGACCAGAAGGCACGCAGGCCTTGACCCCGGTCAGGGTGAAGCCATCGCCGGTGCTTCGAGCGATGGTGGCTGGCGCGTCGAGGCCTGGCACGACCACGTCACCGACCAATTCGGCGGTGGCAGCGGTGGCGATCAACTCGCCGCTGGCGATCTGGGGAAGCCAGGCCGCCTTCTGGTCGTCGGTGCCGAAGCGATTGATCGTGTCGGCGGCCGAAACGAGCGTCTCGACAACCGGCACATAGGCGGCGGTCAGGCCCGCAACCTCGACGATCTGGCACAGGGCCACGAAGTCGAGGTCAGCCCCGCCGACGTCCTCGGGGAGTGCGATACCGAGCAAACCGGCCTCGGCCAGAGCACTCCACAGCGCTGCGTCGAAGGTCCCCGCAGCGTCATCGGCTGCTTCGAGAGCCTTGAGATGCTCCGGTGGTGCTTGCTCCGTCATGATCTGGAGTGCCAGATCTCGAACGGCCTGCTGCTCTTCAGCGAGTGAGAAGTCCATGTCAGTCTCCTTGTGTTCTCTAGCGCAACGACCGCGGCATGCCGAGGCCGAAGATTGCGATCAGGTCCCTCTGGATCTCGTTGGTACCCCCACCAAAGGTGAGGATGACCATCGAGCGGGCGTACATTTCAAGGCGTCCGGCAAGGACCGCAGCGGGACTCCCCCGACGCAGGTAACCGGCTTGGCCGATGACCTCCATAAGCGAGCGGAAGGCCCGGAGATAGAACTCGGTGCCGAAGACTTTGATCGTCGACGCGTCAGCGACGTCGAGCTGGTTCTGTGTGGCCTGCCATGCCACCTTCCAGTTGATGAGTCGGAGAAACTCGACCTCGGCGGTGACTCGCCCGAGATGCTCTTGGACCCACTCTTGATCGATGACGCGCTGGCCGTCGGGCAGCACGGTCGCGGCCGCCCACTCAGTGACGTCCGACAGCGCCCGGTCGATAATCCCCGGAGAACACAGCGTGACGCGCTCACGGTTGAGTTGGCTGGTGATGAGGTTCCAGCCCTTGTTCTCACCGCCGACGAGGTTGCCAACCGGAACCCGGACATCCTCGAAGAACGTGTAGTTGATGTTGTGGCTCGACATCAGCGACATCGGCACGACCCGAATGCCAGGGGTGTCCATCGGAACGATGATCATCGAGATGCCCTTGTGCTTGCCCGCCTCAGGGTCGGTACGCACCGCCAGCCAGATGTAGTCGGCGTCGCCAGCGAGGCTCGTCCAGATCTTCGATCCGTTGATCACGTACTCGTCACCGTCACGCACTGCTCGGGTGGTCAGCGCGCCAAGGTCCGTCCCCGCGTTGGGCTCGGAGTAGCCGATGCAGAAATGCACGTCTCCGGCGAGGATCCGAGGAAGGAACTCTGCTTTCTGTTCATCGGTGCCGAACTCCATGATGGTCGGACCAACGGTGTTGATGGTGAGCATCGGGACCGGAGCGCCGGCCTGCATGGACTCGTCAAAGAAGATGAACTGCTCGATCGCACTGCGACCCTGGCCGCCGTACTGAGTAGGCCACCCAATACCGAGCCATCCGTCGGACGCCATCTGCTTGACCACAGAGCGGACGGTGGGCCCAATCCCCTCACTGACGGCGAGCTGATCTTTGATCTCTGGCGTGAGCAACTCGTCGTAGTAGCTGCGCAGCTGAGCACGGAGCTCGTCCTGCTCAGGCGTATATCCGATCTGCATGGATCGACCTCTCCCTCGGCACTTCGACATGATGGGCCACATCAGCCCTCACTAGAACACGTTACAGAGTTGGCGCTGACCCGGCCAACCCTCCGCCCCCATGGTTCCCGTGCCGCTATCATTCCAAGGGTTACTGCTCAGTAACCACCCCGGCCGAATCTTCGCTGGGTCCACCATCCCGAGAGGAACCGTTCCAAGATGCCTGAAGCTGTCATCGTCGCCACCGGCCGCACGCCGATCGGGCGTGCCGTGAAGGGGTCGCTCATCGAGTGTCGCCCCGACGACCTCGCCGCCCTCGCCGTCAGGGAGGTCCTTGCCAAGGTCCCCGCACTCGACCCCAACTTGGTCGAAGACCTCATGATGGGCTCTGCCCAGCCTGCTGGTGAGGCCGGTTACAACCTCGCCCGCGTCGTCGCCCTCCTCGCCGGCATGGACAACGTTCCCGGCGTCACGGTGAACCGCTACTGCTCGTCGTCACTCCAGACCATCCGCATGGCCGCTCACGCCATCCGGGCTGGTGAGGGTGACGTCTTCGTCGCCGCTGGTGTCGAGACGGTCTCGCGCTACGGATTCGGCGCTGCTGACGTCGGCCCCCACAACCCACTGTTCGCCGGTGCGGAGGCTCGCACCGCCGAGCGTGCACCCGCAGTGACGACCCCGTGGGCCCCGCCCGCTGGTCTTCCGGACTACTACATCGCTATGGGCCAGACGGCAGAGAATGTCGCTGAGGCCGAGAACGTGAGCCGCTCCGAGATGGACGAGTTCGCACTGCAGTCGCAGATGCGCGCTGCCGCCAGCCAGGAGAACGGCTTCTTCGAGCGAGAGATCATCCCGGTGACCCTTGCCGACGGCACCGTGATCTCCAAGGATGACTGCCCGCGACCCGGCACCACGCTGGAGGGCCTCAATGGCCTCAAGTCAGCCTTCCGTGAGGGTGGCGGCGTCACAGCCGGAAACGCCTGTCCGCTCAACGATGGCGCCGCTGCGGTGGTCATCATGAGCGACACCAAGGCCAAGGAGCTCGGCATTACCCCGCTGGCTCGCATCGTCTCGTCCGGTGTGTCTGGTCTCAACCCCGAGATCATGGGCCTCGGACCGATCGATGCCTGTCGTCAGGCAATGGCGCGGGCCAATCTGACAATCAGCGACATCGACCTTGTTGAGATCAACGAGGCCTTCGCCGCTCAGGTGATTCCCTCGGCCAAACACCTCGGCATCAGCTGGGACAAGCTCAACGTGCGTGGCGGTGCCATCGCTCTGGGACACCCCTTCGGCCAGACCGGTGCTCGCATCATGACGACGCTGCTGAACGCCCTCGAGGATGAAGGCAAGACCTTCGGCATGGAGTCAATGTGCGTCGGCGGAGGCCAAGGCATGGCGATGATCGTGGAGCGCCTCAGCTAGTTCGGTGCTTCTGGCAACAGGTGCGTGCGATGCCCGGCCCTCTCGGGGGTCGGGCATCGTCGCGTCAGGAGGCCTGGCCGCCAGTCTCAGTGGCGGTGTCGGCCTTGGCCATCAAGGCCTCGTGCTCAGCCGCGTCGACGCCCCGTCCCTCATCGGGCAGCAGAACCGGGATGCCGTCGTTGACGGTGTAGGCCACCTGGCGGCGAGGGTTGTAGAGGATGGACTCCTCTTCGAAGTACAAGAGACTTCCCTTGTCCACTGGGCAGGCGAGAATGTCGATGAGAAGGCTGTCGAGAGCCATGGGATCCCCTTCTTAAGAGTTGGTCAGTGTGGCGACAAGGTCGAGGACCTCAGCGACGTGTGCAGCACATGATGCCTCGTCCGCGGCCTCGACGTTCAGTCGAAGCAGCGGCTCGGTGTTTGAGGGCCGAAGATTGAACCACCAGTCACCGTGGTCCACCGTGAGGCCGTCGAGTCGATCGACCGTTCCGCCAGCCTCGGCGACGTGAGCCGCCACCGCCTCAACGGCTGCAGCCGGATCCGGCACCTCAGTGTTGATCTCACCGGAGGCGCTGTAGCGATCGAAGGGCTTGAGCATCTCGGAAAGCGGCTGGCCGGAGAGGCTCATCATCTCGAGAATGATCAGCGCCGTGATGATGCCCGAGTCGGCTCGGTAGTTGTCCCGAAAGTAGTAGTGACCAGAGTGCTCGCCGCCAAAGACCGCACCGGTCTCGGCCATGATCTGCTTGATGAAGCTGTGGCCCACTTGGGTCCGCACGCCGATACCACCGCACTCGGCGATGACCTCGGGGACGACCCTGGAGCAGATCAGGTTGTAGAGAACCGTCGAGCCGGCGTTCTTTGCCAGCATCGATGATGCCACCAGCGCAGTGGTGAGGGATCCCGAGACTGGCTGGGCCTTCTCGTCGATCAGGAAGACTCGGTCGGCATCGCCGTCGAACGCCAGGCCCACGTCGGCGCCTTGGGCAAGAACCGCCGCTTGCAGGTCGCGGAGATTCTCCGGCTGAATCGGGTCAGCTGGGTGGTTCGGAAAGGTGCCGTCAAGCGCCTCGAACAAGATGTCAACGCTGAAGGGCAGGCCCTCGAAGACCAGGGGGGCTACCAGACCACCCATGCCATTCGCCGTGTCGCACACCACCTTCAGCGGAGCAAGCGACGAAGTATCGACAAAGGAGCGGACATGGTCTGCGTACGCGGCGAGGAGATCGCGCTTCTCCACGGTCCCGCTGCCGCCCGAGATGGGCTCCGCCATGAATCGTGCCGTCAGCGTCTCGATCTCCGTCAGACCAGTGTCGCGCCCGATCGGACGCGCCCCCGAGAGACACAACTTGATGCCGTTGTACTGCGCCGGATTGTGCGAGGCGGTGAACATCGCCCCCGGAGCATCGAGATTTCCCGCTGCGAAATACAAGAAGTCCGTCGAGGCCATGCCGAGATCGATCACCGAGGATCCGGCTGCGTTGGCACCCTCGGCAAAGGCCTCAGACAAGGTCACCCCTGACGGCCGCATGTCTCTCGCCATCAGGAGCGTGGTCCCGCCGGTGAACGTCGCCACTGCGGACCCAATCGCCCGGCACATGGCTTCGTCGATCTGGTCCGGATAGGTTCCGCGGATGTCGTAGGCCTTGAAGACCATCGAGGGGTCTGACATGAAGTCGAGCCTAGGCCACAGCCCGTCTCGGCCGAGATCGATCCGCGCAACAGACTCTCGATGCCAATGGTGGTCTCGTCTCAACCCCGCGATGTCGCCCGCGTGGAACCCTGTGCTGACCAAGGAGTATCGTTCGAACGTGCCTAGAACTCGTCTCGCCATGTGTGCCACCACCGCCACCGCTCTGCTCTTGAGCGCCTGTGGATCATCGACGAGCCCACCTTCGGCCAAGGAATTGATCGACACGTCTCAGAAGGCGGTCGCCAAAGCAAAGAGCGTCCACTTGGTCGACGTGACCACGGTGGCCGGTTCGTCGCAGACCATCGTCGGCGACCTCAGCCTCACGGCAGGCCAGGAAACCTTTTCGATCGACAAGAAGGTCGCCATCGAGATCCTCCTGTCCAACGAGACCGTCTACGTTCGGACCTCCTCAGACAAGGTCCTCACCTCCTCACTCAGCCTCTCGGCCGCTGCGGCCAAGGTGGCGAACGGTAACTGGATCTCAATGACCTCTGCCGATAAGCCCTATGCGAGCGTGGTCCAGAGCCTTTCGATCGACGCCAACGTGTCCTCGTACTACCCGCCAGTCAAGGGTGCCGAGGTCATGGGTTCAACGACCGATGGCGGGGTGAGCGTCTTTCCCATCATGGGCACCACGACGACGTCTTCCAAGGCCAAGGTTGCAATGACGCTCAACGTTGCCGAGTCGACCTCGCTGCCGACGAGCGGTCACCTCAAGGCCACGCAGGGCAAGAACTCCGAGACCAAGGTCGGGACATTCTCAAAGTGGAACAAGCCGGTCTCAATCACCATCCCGGACCGGTCCATCACCCTCGCAAGCCTCCTCGCCGTCCCGTAGCCCGACCGCGATAGCGCCTTGGTAGCGGCTTCTCACTGTCGAAGCCGTGGGCATCGAAAGCGAATCTTCCGCGACTACTATTCGAGCGGTGAGCACTGCTTCTCGGATTGCACCCTGCGGAATCGTCCTCGCGCTGGCACTGGCCGGTTGTTCGACCCCTTCGAAGAACGCAGACAGCGCCGCACCGAAGTACCTAGCCAAGGCTGTGGCTACCAGCATCAGCCGCGGGTCGGTCCACGTCGTGGACGTCACCACCAACGGCGGACTCGTGACCACGTTGACCGCGGATCTCTCAGAGTCAGCCTCGACTGAGACGATCAAGAACTCAAGCGGGACCGGAGAAACTGATCTCATGATCACTGGTGGGGCCGCCTACGTCCGGGCGTCGCCTGCCGTCCTGCAAAACATCCTCGCCCTCACCCCGGCGGTGGCCCAGCAGTCTGCTGGCGCCTGGATCAAGGTGCTCAAGGACGATGGACCCTATTCCACCATCGCCCAGGCACTCACCATCTCGGCCGAAATCTCCCCGTACGTGCCAACGCCTGCGAGCGCTGTTGTGGGCAAGCAACGCTCCATCAAGGGTGTCCACGGGATGGTGACACCTGTCTCGGGGGCCTACAACTCCACAGGACAGGCAACCACGATCGATGCCAACGTGGTCGTCTTCGTTGCCAGCGGTTCCGGACTTATCCGAGGGGGCTCGACCGTCGCCAAGACTGGCAAAACGGTCGAACGAAAGTATGCCGTCTTCACCAAGTGGGGGGAAACCGTAACGGTCGCTGCTCCCGCCCCGACCCTCACGTACAGGGATCTCTACAACCAGTGAGCCAAGGGGCCCTCACCATCTGGTTCACTGGGCTCCCAGGTGCGGGAAAGACGACAACGGCCCTAGCGCTGGCCAAGGCCATCAAAGAACAAGGCGGGTCGACACCGCTCCTCCTTGACGGTGACCACGTCCGGAGCGGTCTCAGCAGCGACCTCGGCTTCAGTGCCACCGATCGAGCCGAGCAGGTCCGACGAGCTGGTGAGGTCGCCCTCCTCGCAGCCCAGCAGGGTTTCACATCTCTGGTCAGCCTGGTGTCGCCGAATGCCGATGCCAGAGACGCCGTACGACGCCGCCACCTCGACCATGGCATCGGCTTCGTTGAGATCTTCGTTGCCACCCCCATCGAGGTGTGCACCGCTCGTGACCCTAAGAAGCTCTACGCCCAGGCCAAGGCCGGAACCCTCAAGCTCATGACCGGGGCCGGAGATCCCTACGAGAGCCCAGAGAATCCGGATCTCATCATCGAAACGCACCTCATGAGTACTGACGAGATTATTGAGCAGATTCTCGCTGCTCTCGCTCAGCGCTGAGGGTAGTTCCGAGAGCGCCTCAGGTCAGGGGAACTGGCCCACCGAGACCTGGCCTTGGTAGCCATTGGAGGTGGTGAAGCCGACGCTGTATTGACCCGTGTCGGTGAACGTGAAGGTGCCGCCGGTCTCGATCATCGGCGAAGGAGACTTGCCAGAGCCGACGAACGTGATCTGAGCTGGCTTCGCCGTGAGGTTCGTCCAGGTGATCGTGGCGCCCTCGGGGGCAATGAGTTGCAGAGGAAGAACCCCATCGGGCCGAATGACAATCTGCGTCCCCGTCGCTGTTCCAGGCGAGGGAAGCGAGCCATTGGCTTCAGTGGGTACGTCGTAACTCTTCCCATTGATGACAACGCTCGGCGAGGTGATCGGTGACGCCGGGGTGACCTTCGCCATCGTGGTGGTGGTCGACGATGTCGTCGTCGGTGGTGCCGATGGCGCTCCGCAGGCCGCCAGTGAGAATCCGCCGGTCACCACGATCAGCGCCACGAGAACAGACCGGCAGCTCATCACTGTGTCGCCGGAAGAAGTCGATAGAGGTTGGAGAATGTCACGAGTGAAGTGGCTACCACAATCGGGGTACTCAGGAGATAGACCGTCGCGAGGTGACGGTGAAGCCGCCGGTAGGCCACAAAGGTCATCGCCACCACCATGGCCAGGATCGCGCTCCACAGGAACGACGGCCACACCGCCGCCGGGTCTCCGCTGAGGCCGAGTTCGGCCTGTGTGGGTGGGACCTTCGGCTTGGGTGAAACCGCTGGTGGGCTGATGAGCCGAGCCCGCACGTAGTCAAGACCAGTCGGAAGGGTTGAGGAGTTGGCGGTCATCAGCGTCAGCTTGCGGCCCTTGGTCGGCGATGCGGGGCTGACCTGGCCCGGCTTTGTTGTGCCGATTGAACTCACCACATAGGTGAACTTCCCGAGACCCGTCGACACCAGAATCCTGTCACCAGGCTTCAAGGTCGTTAACTTCTCGAATGGTGCCCCGGAGGTGGCCACTCTGCCGAGGATCACGGCATTGCCAATGGTTCCTGGCCGTGCTGCCTGGCTCAGGACGCCAGGACCCTGAGTGAGGTCGGTGGCCGTCGTCCCCTGGACCACGACCTCGTTGAGACCCAACGCTGGGATCTTCAGCACAGCGGTCGCCCTGCCATCGAGGGGAATCTTGCCCGACAATGGCACTGCCCCCTCGGTTGATGTGAACTCATCAATCATCTTGTGCTGGATACGGTCCTGCTGGAGGTCTGTGAACACCGAGACGTAGGCGACAAAGAGCACCGCCAGCATTCCCAAGGTGAGCAATGGCAGACCAATGCGAGCGGTCCACGATGGTCCAGGGTGTTCCGGCTCGAGTGCCTCGTCGGCAATCTCGTCGGCAATCTCGTCGACCATTTCCTCGGCTTTCCGGTCCTCCGCTTCGGGGGTCACAGTACTAACCATTTGGTTCCGTCTCCAACTCAAGATCCCCGTCGGAAGGACTCGTCGAGGCTCCGAGGCGACTCCTGATCGGTCGCCAGGCCATGAGGAGCGCTCCGACGATGGCGACCATGCCGCCGAGGAGCAGGATCCGGTTGGTTCCGATGGCGCCGTGGGCAGCAGTCATCCGGAATGCGCCATAGGTCGGACTCGACGAAGCGATGGGCTTGGGGAGCCCCGCCCCGGATCCGTTCTGAGCCCCGGGGGCGACAGCGCCACCACGGATACCCGTCGCAGAGACTGTCGGACGATACGCCGTTGGACGAGGAGCAGGAACGGTGACCGGAGGAGGCGTCGTGCCGGGCTTCTGTGGAACCTTGACCTGATAGGTCGGGTTCCCAATGGCGTGGGCGACCTCGTCACGTGCGATGGCTGTGAGATCAGCATTGAGTGGCACAAAGCCCTCAGGCAAGGTGCCCTTGGTCCCTGTTGTCACGTCCAACAACTTGCTGAGGATGGACCGGATCGCCTTCTGGTCGGCCTTGGGGACCTTGGTGCTCTGATTGACAGCTGCGTAAATCACTGTCGGCATGGCGTACGCAGCCGACGACGAGGTATTCGAATAGCTCGGCGAGATGGTGCCGTTGGCGTTCCATGTGCCATCTGCGAGGGCAGCGTTGACGGAAGCCGCTGTGGGCGGAACGAATCCCCCAGCAGCGTTCTGGAGACTAGCGATGCTCATCCCGTAGTAGCGAGCCTCAGCCCAGTTCATGGGAGCGAGACCCAAATTGGGCTGGGAAGCGACCTGGAAGGGCAAAACGGTTTTGCTCATCTTGATGACCTGCTGGCCGGGGCTGTTCACCTCGGCGAATTGCTCACCGCTGATCCGCATAGGCGGAAATTGGTCGGTCACCGGACAACTCGTCACCGGAGAACCCGTGCCCGAACTCAATCCAGCGAGGAGTGCCTGCGTACCGGAGACCGATTCAGTGATTGGACCGCTGAAGTCTGCTGTCGTGGTGGACATGGAACAAATCCAAGAGAACATCTGGCTCGTGACGCCAGCGGTATCCGATCGAAGGTATGCCCCATAGGTATTCGCATTGAAGAATCCGGTCGAGAAATTGAGTCGATCGAAGAACGAACATGGCCCTTCTGCATGGAAGCACGGTCCCTTCACTGGGAGTGGACACGGACCGTTACACGGGGCGAGATCAGCGTCGGTGGGGCCCTGATAGAGGCCTGTCAGGATTCCTCCGGCTGCGGTGGCGGTCAGGTTCATTGTTGCCTTTGGATAAATCGAGAACCCATCGGTGGTTTGGCTTCGAAAACCCATCACGTTCGCCGACGTCACCAGAGGAATGAGGATGAAATTCCCCTTTTTCAACTCTGCCGCTTGCGAGGGAGCCTGTGGATCGTCGGTGAACGCCATCGCGATGCTGCCGGCAGCGAGGGTCTTCACAGCCTCGAGGCCGTTCAGCGCCGTGTTGAAGGGCACCGCAGGATCGGATCCGCTACACAGCGAGCTCGACACCCTTGGCAGAAGTCGTTCGATACCAAATTCGCTCTCCGTCGAGATAATCGCTCCAGTCGGGCAACCAGTGTTCGAGGGGGCAAAGGCGATTGGAATTCGTACTGCGTTGGTCGGAGATGGCGTCAAGGTACGAGGCGAGGCGAGCATCCGCGACGAAATCTCAATGGCGCACGCATCATCGCGGGAGCAATAGAACTCTTCTCTCGATGGTGGCGCGGGAGGGATGCCACCGACCAACGGCGTCCCAGAGGCGCTGTCGACAACCGGAACGTTAAAACTGAACTCCGAAGATCCATCCGCAAAGGGCTTCACGACTGTGGAGGGATTCGAGAGAAGCTGTGTGCCCTCAAGGGCGCAGGCCGGAGAGGGCGCCAATGTGCCCGTGTCCTGGCAGTAATAGGTCCCGACTGTGTCGCCCGGCGTGAAGCCGAAGAGACGAACGAAGACCCATTGATCGACGCCCAGGTTTGAGGTGGGCCCCACTTGAACCGTCCCGCATGCCCCCTCGGTGGGACAGGGCATCGCAACGCATGTCCAACCCTCCGGGCACGGAGGCGGCGTCAAGGGAGCTGCCGCAGTTGCGACCGTCCGGCCGCCCACGAAGGTAAGGCTCCCCGCAACGATGAGCGCCAAGCCCATCAGCCGCATCGCCCTGTCACTCAATCGACGCCTCATGATCCGTCCTCCACGTCATCGGAGAGGGGCTCGCCCTCATCACCACGTCGGGCAAGCCGCCTCGTTCGCAGTGCTGCCATTCCAGGGGGTGCTGCCAACAGGGCCAAGAAGGCGATTGCGCCAGCCACCATCACGCCGGCTGGGGACGAGATCCCTCGCAACGCCGTCACGGCTGCATTCAGGGCCAGACCTGGTGCTTGCCCACCAGCCGTCGCCAAACCCTTCGCTCCCGGGATTGTCATCACTGTGGCTCCGGACTTCCCCGCCTTGGCTGCCGCAGCTGCAATCGCAGCAGCTTTGGCGTTGGAGTCCGCTTGGGATACCGCTGTCGAGGTGCCTCCCGACCCGTCCGATGAAACGATCACCGGTCCCCCTCCGGCTGGAATCTGGAGTTCACCCGTCAGGTAGGGATTCGGGCAATGGGCACCATCAATGGGTGGTGGAGGGTCAGCGCCGTTGAGGCGCTTGATGGCTTCAAAATCGACCTGAATCAGGTTAGGCGGGATTGGCGAATAGCCCAATTGACCGGCTGCCTGCTGACCCCGGCAGGCGATGAAGGTAATGAACTGGCCCAGCAGCTTTCCCTTCTCGGCCGAGATGCCACTCGTCGGGGTCACGAGGTAGCTGTAGGCAGAGATCGGGTAGGCATCAGCCTCGGGGGCGGTATAGACACCAGCGAGATCTTGTTCTCCATAGCGAGGATCGCCCGGGGTTAAGAACACTTGATCGTGGGTCAAAGCGATGGCGTCGCCCTTCGACGAGGGCTGAACGAAAGCCCCGGAGATGTTCTGCACGGCGGCGCACGGTGAGTTGTGGAGCAGCGCATACGCGGTCTCGACGAAGGTAATTGACTGCGGGGTGGCCGCGACATAGTTCGAAGCATTGTCCGATCCTGACTGACCGACCCAGCCTGCGAAGCTGTACTTGCCGACCGAGACCGAGTTCGCTGGTGTCGGCCAGATCGCCGTCGGCCCGGGAGAGACACTCAGGGCTGACGCGAAATCGTTCCACCCGGCCTCGTCCAGGATGGCGAAGTAGTCGCTGAAGAGGTAGTTCTCACCCGAGGCATCAGTTCGGTAGACCACGGTCACCGGAGAACTCGGCAGCAGGATGCCGGGATTGGCCGAGGCGATTTCCTGGTCATTCCAGTGCTTGATTGTCCCGGTGAAGATCCCCAGCATCGCCGAAGTGGTCAGGTTGAGATTCCGGATGGGTTGCTGGGTCGCCGACGTCAGGTTGAACATCAGGCAGGTCGCCCCGGCCACCGTCGGCATGTACTGATAGTCCGATCCCGATGGGGGGGTCTGGTCCGCTTGGCCGGTGGAGTACCCGATTTCACTCGCACCGAAGTCAACTTGGCCCTGGGCATAGTTATTGAGACCGATCACCGACGAGGTGGTCTGGTAATTGATGTTGACCCCGAAGAACTGGTCCATCTGGGCAACCCACTGGTTGATCGCGACCGCGGCGTAACTCGAGCCAGTGCCAGTCAAGGTGGGGCCTGCCGCACCCGCCGTAGCGGCGGGAGCAAAGCTTGCCGCCAGCAGGACCGACGACGAAGCAATCCACCCTGCCACTCGGCGAATGATCGTTGCCCTCACCCGAATCGCCCATTCACGTAGTCATCGGTCCTCGGGTCTACCGGACTCTCAAAGATCTGAGTGGTCGATCCGGCCTCGACGATGCGCCCAGGCTCGTTCTCGGCCGCCAAGAAGAAGGCGCAGTAATCGGAAACCCGAATCGCTTGCTGCATGTTGTGCGTGACGATCACGACGGTGACCTCGTGAGAGATCTCCTTGATGGTCTGCTCAATGCGTCGGGTCGAGGTTGGGTCGAGGGCCGAACAGGGCTCATCCATGAGCAACACCGACGGCTTCACCGCAAGACCTCTGGCGATGCAGAGACGCTGCTGCTGGCCACCCGAGAGACCTCCTCCAGGCTCGTTCAGACGGTTCTTGACTTCGTTCCACAAGCCAGCCTTGGTAAGGGACTCTTCCACGATGTCCGACGTCTTGGAAGTCTTGATCTTGTTGAAACGCAGCCCGGCGAGCACGTTCTCCTGAATCGACATCGCGGGGAAGGGATTCGGTCGCTGGAACACCATCCCGATGTGGCGCCGAGCCGATGCGGCCCGCTCGCTGGGGTCATAGATGTTGATCCCGTTGAGCCGCACTTCTCCGGCCAACTGAGCGCCAGGAATGGTCTCGTGCATGCGGTTCATGATGCGGAGGAAGGTCGACTTCCCGCAACCTGACGGGCCGATGAGAGCAGTCACCTTCTGATGTTCCATCACAAGATTGACGTTCTCGAGGACAAGTCGCTTGCCGAACCACGCATGGACCCCGGTCGCCACGATTTCTCCGGCTTCGCCGTGAATCGAGTCAAGTCCTCCTGCGGCGGCGAAACCGGATCGGCTGCTCTTGGCAGAGTCATTGGTCAGCGTCATTGCTGGTCCCTTTCATCGGTGGACGTCGAGGGCGGATAGCTGGCAATCGGGGTGTCGGCGAAGCCATCCTGTTCAATCTCGGTCGCCCCGAGACTCGAGTTGACAATGCGAGACCGAAGCGCAGCAAAGCCAGGGGCCCGTCTGCGGCCACCAGCGAGAAGTCGCGCCACGATAAACAGGGTGAACACCAAGAGGAACAGCACCAAGGCGGCGGTGTAGCCAAGGTCGATGTCCGCCTGCAGCGGCAGTTTGATCTGCTGATACGCCATCAACGGCAGGGCGGCTTGGGGGCCGTTGAAGGGATTCGAGTTCATTAATTTGTTCCCAAAGACAGTCATCAGAAGAGGCGCCGTCTCGCCAATGGATACCGCAACGCCGAGGAGTACCGACGTCACAAGCCCAGAGCGGGCTGTCGGGAGAACCACCGACCAGACGGTTCGCCACTCGGGCGCCGCCAGGGCAATCGATGCCTCGCGCAAATCCTGATGAACGACTTTGAGGACTTCTTCGGTCCCCCGGGTCACCGTTGGGAGAAGCAAGACCGCCAACGCCAGCGCTCCGGCGAAGCCGGAGTAGCCCTGATGGAACGTGGCGATCCAGATGGCGTAAATGAAGATACCCGCCACAATCGCCGGCGTACCGCTCATGGCCGTCACCACCACGCGAATTGTCCTCGTGAAACGACCGCCGATCTCGTTAATGAAGATCGCCGTGAGGACGGCGGCGGGAACACCGATCAGGGCTGCAAGTCCAACCTGCTCAAGGGTCCCCACGATGGCGTGGGCCACTCCCGCCTTTCCGGCGGGGCTGAGCTCGGAGACACCCTTTTGGGTGGCCACAAAGACATGGGCTGAAAGCAGATTCCAACCTCGAGCGACCACGAAGACCACAAGGAGGAGGAGCGGAATGAACATCGCCAGGGCGCCGAGGGTCATGAGGGCCGCCACGAAACGGTCGACGGCGACTTGGCGCGTGAAGAGCTGTCGGTTGACCACCCAATACAGGCCAAGGAAAAATCCAACACAGAACAGCACGAATCCCAACTGGCCCGACAGCAAGGTGAGTTGGTCGAAGAGGATCCATGTGATGCAGTAGGCAGCGAGCCCAGTAACACCGAGAACGATGATGTCAGAGCGCTTAAACTCCCGAGGGCGGATCGGCTTGATCTTCACCGGACCCACGGACTCGCTCCCCTCTGCACCGACCCTTGGTGTCATCTCGAGTGTCATCGATCAGTCACCCATCTTTGATCGGTTGACAATCCTGGCGGCGACGAGGTTGATGGCGAGCGTGATCACGAAGAGAACCAAACCAGCGGCCAGGAGGCCGGAGAGCCCGATGGGGCCACCAGATCCGAAGCGGAACGCAATCAAAGCGGCGATCGAGTTCCCGCCGGCTTGGGTCACATGGATCGATGGCTGGAAGGTCAGCGAAATGATGATGGCCACCGCGATGGCTTCACCGAGCGCTCGACCCAGCCCCAGCATGATGGCCCCGACCATTCCGCCCTTGGAGAATGGAAAGACAACGTCGCGAATCACTCGGGCTCGGCTTGCCCCGAGAGACATAGCTCCCTCTCGCTCAGCCACGGGGGTAAGGGAAAACACCTCTCGCGAGAGGGAGGTGACTATGGGCATCACCATGATCCCGACCAGCGTTCCGGCAATGAGAAACGAAGAGGTATAGATCGGCGTGTCGGAGGTCTTGAAGAACGGGATGAAACCGAGATAATCGCTCAGCCACCTCGACAGGCCTTTCATCGAGGGCTGTAGGACGAAGAATCCCCACATGCCGAAGATGATGCTTGGGACCGCCGCCATCAGGTCCACCATGGCTGTGAGGAAATTCTTGAGGGGAAAGAAGCCGAGGACTTGGCGTGGAGCGAACTCATTAATAAAGAGAGCACACGCAAGAGCCACAGGAACCGCCACGAACATCGCAATGCCCGAGATGATCAATGTTCCGGTGAGTGCGGAGAGCACGCCGAACTGGGGATGAGGCCCGGTGGTTACCCATCCCGTGTTGGTGAAGAATGCCCAGCCCATGGTCTGGAAGGCCAGGCGGGACTGGAGGGCAAGGAACAGCCCGATGAGGACGAGGATCACCAGTGTGGTGAGTCCCGCTGTCCGAGAGACACCCCTGAAGAGGCGGTCTTGAGGGCTTCGACGCGTGGAAATCAAGAGCGGCTTTGCCGCCAGTGCTCCTGATGTTTCCTTCACCGAAATTGACATTGTTCCCTCAGTGTCTCAGATACTCCGCACCCCCGCCCCGTGATGTCACCATCACGAAGCGGGGGCTAGAGGTAGGAAGCGATCCGGCCGACATGCCCAATCCTGGGCATGTCGGCCGTTTCGCAGATTCAGCTAAATGATCTTGTCAGATCAGGAACTGGCGTTCCCATCCGTCGTGGTCACGATGCAGAATCCGGTGCCGTCGCCCTCACGCGTATTGGTGTAAGGGGCGTACTTCGTTCCCGTCGTAATCCCAGAGGCTGGGTGAGAGATCGAGCCGATTCCTTCATCGAATGGCGTGTTGTTGATTTCACCGGTTGCCTTGCCTGCGGAAAGCGGGTAGAAGCCCTCGGCCAGGATGGCGTTGGAGATCTCAGTCCGGTAGGACACTCCAGTGTTGCTGTTGATGTCCGTCGCTGAGTGTGAGCGGCACATGAAGCCTTGCTCCCCGACGAAGTTCAGCGTCGACGCCGGTGAAGCGTTGATGTTGGCGTTCGAGCCGTTCGAGTACACGTTGTAGATGTACCGGAGCGAGCCAAAGGTCCCTAGGAGGATGTTGGCCTGCGTCGGAGCCACGGCGTCGATGTTGCCAATGGAGTACAGGTAGTTCTTCGACGGCTGCAGTCCACCACAGGTGCTGATCTTCGTTCCCGCTGCCTGCTGAGCACACTGGTAGTTGTACTTGCCGGTGGAGTAGAAGAACATTGAGTCAGCCTTGACCTGCGTGTCCGTGGGGGTGTTCAGCGTGAAGACCTGTGCCCAACCGGTGAAGTTACTCCCAGTCGGGGCTCCAGCGGTGCAGCCCCAAATCCACTTGGCGCAGGCTGCCGGAGTGACAAACTGAGTCTTCTTGGCTGCAAGGACTGTCTTCGACGCGGTGTCCCAGGCGAAGTGGGTCAACACGGCTGCAGTGGGTGACTGGAGGTTCGTCGGGAGCGAGGAGACCTTCAGCGAGGCAGTCTCATTCTCGAAGATGACCGCAGGCCCTTGGCAGGTCGTCGCGTCAGTGTTGTCGTAGCAGTTCACCGGGTTGCTCGGGTCCGAGGTCTTGTACGACGCCGTTGATCCGACATAGCCACCCCATGAGTCCCACGTCCCTGCGCCAACCTGCGCCGAGAACACCACGATGGGTGCGCTGGATCCACCGAGCTGTGACCAGTTGGTCTTGGTGCCCGTGTTGAAGACGCCCTGGATGTCTGCCTTGGCCAGGTTTGTGACGGCGGCTGAGGGTGTTGCGGCGGCCTTACCCTTGGCGTTCTCCACCGTGGTGTAATGCGACCATGACACACCGTCACGGGCATACGCCACGAAGTTGAGACCCTTGTAGTCAGTGGTCTTGAGGTTTCGCGATGACCGAGCGAACGTCACGTTGTTGGCAACGTTGATTGGCACGCTGCTCCCGCTTGTCACGCCGGCTGCGCCCTTGGCACCCTGGTTGCTCAGGATCTTGATGCCGATCGAGGATCCCACTGGGGGCTCCTGCATGGCAACGTCACCGAAGGGGTTCGCTGGAGTCGTAGCCACCGAAGCACCGTTGATCGCCGGTGAAGTCTGGCTCGGGTTCGAGTCAACGACACAGGTGAAGTCCTGTGGGGTGATCGCTGACGCCGCAGTGCTGGGCTGGTAGAGGTCACAGCTTGGGGCGCCGTTGAACAGCGTCCCCATCTTCACCATGACGTCATAGGTCGTTGCCGAACCGGCACCGACGATGGTGGCGTTCCCAGGTGCAGTCAGCGACGAGGTCGCTCCTGCGGGGACCGCCAACGCGAGACTCGAGCTCAGGGCCGTGGCGACCGTTGCCGCAGCAACGATGCCCCGACGAACCCGCCGAGCCTTTCCAATCGACCCGAAGGTCTTCTGCTCCTCCATAGAAGTTCCTCTCTTCGCTCTGGGCTCTTCGCCCTCGGCCGTTGTGGTGTTTACCCTCGTGACGTCAGTTCCGAATGGGTACTCCACTGCTTCCACTCAGTCTTCGTCGTCACTGGCAAGTTACGAGGCCAAGGTGAACGGCCTCCGGCACAAAAGTGTCTTCGAGGTGAACTGTGGAACAACTTTGCAGGTCATGAGAATTGGGTGCCTACCTCGCCCGCTATGGCCTCGGCCGGGTGCCACGGAGCGCGCGTCCTCTCCGGCCCATCCGGGTCACCACTCGTGAAGTTCTTAGAGGCGATGAAGTCACGGGCGCTTCGGGAGCTCATGGCGGCCTGTTCTGCGGCGAAGAACCGCAACCGAAACCAGAGCGGCCATGCCAAGCATCGAGACGGCGAGGCCGAGCCATGACATTGGTTCGCCCCCGTAGGTCATCACGACGTGGCCTGAAGTAGGTACGACGACCATCAAGTTCGGGCTCACTCGATAGGGCCCTTCAGCTCCCGCAACGTGCCAGCGAGGGCTGTAGGACACCTTGACCAGAACCGGCCGCCCAGTCCCAGAAGCATCGAAGCTCATCGTCGACCCACTGTGCTGGATCCTCGATATCGACACAGGTTCGATCTCGGGTGACGTCGTGGCGCTGGCACGCCCCCGAGGCCACCAGGTCGGCCCTGTAGCGGCGAGGGGAATTTCACGTCGCTCTGGGTTCAGGAACCACGCGACATTGGCTTGCTTCCACGTCGTGGAGGTTGCTGCGATCCCGGGAACGACCACCGGAAGGTGCGTCATGCCCGTCACCATCGACGAATCGCCGATCAGGTAAATCGACCACGTGGCGTGACTTGCACCTCCGGTGGCCTTGTCCCACGGTCCCGAGGTGGCCACCTTGGTAAGCGACGCATCGGCATCGGCTTCGGTGGCAACCTCTGGGCTCGAGACCATGAGGTACTTCACGCCGAGCATCTGGAGGTGCTTGACCCCCAGCCCCACGTCGACGCCGCCATAGGGAAGACCCACCTGGGGATTCGACGGTCTCGTCGACACCTCGGCCTGGATAAGGAAGTGATAGGGCGTGGTGGCAGACGCTTCGAAGAAGAGGCCTTCCTGGCTACCGATGCAGCCATTGGTCCAGTACGGCAGGAGCATCAAGCCCATCGGTGTGCCGAAGCGATCGAGGTCAGGGCTGTACTCCCACATCGCACGCCCACAGCCGAAGCGCTTCGAGAGCCGCTCCATCGTCGAGATCAGGCCTCGATACTCGGGGTACGCCGGCTTCGCCTCGACACCCGAATAATTCCATGCGGCCCACGAGGAAACCTGGTTGGCCCCGACTGTCACCCCCACCTTCTTGAGCGTGGAGGGAGCGATCACGCCGGGGATCATCGGGGGAACGACGACGACGACGGCCAAACCCAGAGCGATCAGAGGCCCGAGGGCGGCCCCGGGCAGCCATTGGCCAGCTGCGGGGCGACGATTCCCCTCGCCAGTGCTGAAGTGGACGAGCTGGCGGGTCCGGTGGCGTCGCGCAATGGCGGCAAGGATCTCACCCACAGCCCATCCAGCAAGGAGGTACACCGAGATAAACCAGAGCGGCAAGATGCGCTCGTTCCAGAGACTGCCTTGCGGCGCCAGGATGAAACCGAGTGCGGCCACGGTGCCGAGTGCTGTCACCGTGACGACGAAACGACTCAACCTCCTGAAGCCAAGAAACACACCGATCGCGGCCAGAAAAAAGACCCAGTTGTCAGCCCCAGGGAACAACTTGGGTGCGTAGTCGGTCACATTGACGTACCCCATCGGGTTTGCCAGCCCCTGGCCGGTAACAAATGGAACCCACCACCAGCCCGAGAGTGCTGCGCCGATCAGAGCAGTGCGCAACGACCACCACAGGGCTGCACGCCGACTCAGCCTGTCGAGTGGCGCCAGGAGGCCAAGGGTTGAGCCTTGTGCGTCATCACCGTTGAGGAGCCATGGCGGCAGCAGCGACAATGCGGTCACCACCAAAGCACCGCCGATGGCGTACAGGTAGGGAATCAGGAGTGACCCGAGACAGACCGCCATCACCAGAGGCGTGAGGATCGATCCCCGCCCATTTCTGACCCCTCGGGCGAACAGACCAAAGACCACCAGCGAGAGAGCGAGACCCAGGGAGAAGGCGTACTCCCCCGCCAAGGTTGAAAACAGGTTCCCGCCATCAATGGTGAAGGTGGAATCAAAAAGAAAGGGAAGGGTGGCGATCGCCAAGGTGCTCGGGATCGGCGCTCGAAGACCAAAAAGTCGGCCGAGGCTGTAGGCAGCGAACGGCATGGCAATCGACCCGACGATGGTGGCGAACTTAAAGGCCACTGCGTAGGGAAGCACGTAGGACCCCAGCGCCGCGATCAGATCAGGGACGACGAAGTAGTAGGTGTACAAGGGAAATCCGTCGTACCAACCCGGATACCAACCTGTGAGATGTCCCCGAGGAAGAAGTGCACTGCGGAGAAAGGCAGGGAGGGCGTAATGCGCTCCGGTGTCACCGCCGGTCGTTGTCGACGAGCTGAGCAGCAATTCGGGGTGCAGCTGCCAGAGTGTGACCCAGACAACACCGAGCAAGGCAACCAGGACGGTGAGGCGTGGCAGATCCCGGTCCCACCCAAACGGCCCAATCTGGTGGTCCTTCTTCTGAGGAGACTTCAGAGCCATTGGAGTGGATTCCCCGAGGTCGTCGCCAGACTGGCAATGGCCAAGGCGTTGAACGAGCAGTGCGCCACGATGCACATGCCGAGCCGTCCGGTTCGCAAAAAGATCGTGGCCATCAGGATCCCGAACAGAGCGAGTCCAGCCAACTGGGCGAGTTCGCCGTGCGAGATCCCGAAGAGCAGGCCATCGGCTATCACGCCCATCACGATGCCGACTCGGCGGGCACGCTTCGTGTTGAGTGAACTGGCCATGCCGTGGAATGACCGCATCAGGAGCCCTCGGAAGAACACCTCCTCGGCAAATGGTGCCCCGACGATCACGAAGAGATACATCACGACGACACCCATGCCATGACTTCCGCCGGTGAGCCGGCGAGCGGGGCTGTCGAAGTTGTGCAGGTGCGTCATGAACGGTGCGTAGAGAAGTTTGATGACCACTTGGCTGAGGATGCCGATGGGAATACCGAGGAGGTCCCACCGTGAGAACCGGAGACCCAAGATCCGACGGATCGGGTCGAAGTTCACCGCAAGAACCGGTGCGCCGATGAACCCAACCCACAGACCCACCAGACTCGTCACCACATACCACTGCGGTGGCGATGGCGCCTTCGCCAGGGCTGCCAGGTTGCCCGACTGCCCCAGGATGGCCGCCACGGTGGCTACGGCGGCGGCACTCACTGCTTCGCCAGCGAGAAACCCCCCGACGGCAATGAGGAACCATCGGAACGCTTCGCTACGCCGGAGAGGTTGGCTGAGGACGCCTGGTCCTTCGGCGATGAAGGGCTCCACGGGACTCGGAGATGTCACGATGACCACGTTACCGAAGCGCTGGCTCACCATCGCTTCGAGCCCCGATGCCAAGCCTGTCAGGGCCTCCGCCTAGCATGGTGCCGTGGCAAACCCAAACCAGGTCAGCGAGCCAACGAAGCCGAAGAAGAACCCCAAGGGGGGCAAAGACCAGAACCGACGTTGGATCTGGTCAGCCATCGCCGTGGTGGCGATCTTGGTGATTGTCGTCCCCGCACTTCTTCCTCACTCGGCGAGTAAGACCCTGAGCTACTCACAGTTCCTCAGCCAGTCGAACGACCACAAGGTCAAGACCG
Source organism: Actinomycetes bacterium (assembly GCA_037142475.1). Classification (GTDB taxonomy): domain Bacteria; phylum Actinomycetota; class Acidimicrobiia; order Acidimicrobiales; family RAAP-2; genus CAIUMH01. The sequence continues at coordinate 6,828 of JBAXAR010000008.1, read as the reverse complement.
CCACCTTTGACAACATCTCGGGGTCAATCTCGGGAGAGTTGACCAACGGTGATGCCTATTCATCGATGGGATTCAACCCGCCGCTGCAGTCCGACATCAACCAAGTCCGCAAGGACGGAGTCACCGTCAACGTGGTGACCCCATCGAACACCCTGTCGACCTGGCTCCCCTATATCTTCTTCTTCGCCGTGATGATCGGGATGATGCTGTTCGTCGGTCGCCAAGCCAAGGGCCAGATGAACGGATTCATGTCTGTTGGTCGCTCCAAGGCCAAGCAGTTCAACACCGACAAACCCGTGACGACCTTTGCCGATGTCGCTGGGTATGCAGGGGTGAAGCAGGAAATCTCTGAGGTGGTCGACTTCCTCAAAGAGCCAGGTCGGTTCAAGGACATCGGCGCCACCATCCCCAAGGGGATCCTGCTCGTCGGCCCTCCGGGAACCGGAAAGACCCTCTTGGCGCGGGCCGTTGCTGGAGAAGCAGGCGTCCCCTTCCTCTCGGTCTCGGGCAGCGACTTCATGGAGATGTTTGTTGGCGTGGGCGCCAGCCGAGTGCGCGACCTTTTCCAGACAGCACGCAAGCAGGCCCCAGCAATCATCTTCATCGACGAGATCGATTCCATCGGCCGCAAGCGCGGGGCCGGGCTCGGTGGTGGCCACGACGAACGTGAGCAGACCCTGAATCAGATGCTCTCCGAGATGGACGGGTTCGATCCCACCGAAGGGGTCGTGATGATCGGAGCGACCAACCGACCTGACATCCTCGACGCAGCCCTTCTCCGCCCGGGACGCTTCGATCGCCAGATTGTCGTCCCCCTCCCCGACCTTGACGAGCGCCTTCCCATCCTGCGGGTGCACTGCACCAATAAGCAGATCAGTACCGATGTCGACCTTGAGCTGGTGGCCCGAGGCACGCCCGGGATGAGCGGCGCCGATCTGGCCAACCTGGTCAACGAGGCAGCCCTCCACGCAGTCCGGCGGGGGTCAACCACCATCGCCATGGTCGACTTCGAGTCCGCTCGCGACCGGGTGCTGATGGGTCAGCGCCGAGACAGCTTGGTGCTCTCTGACGCAGAGAAGGAGCGCGTCGCCTACCACGAGGGCGGCCATGCCGTCCTGGCCTATGTCCTCGCCGAGGCCGACCCCGTGCACAAGGTCACCATCCTTCCCACGGGCATGGCACTCGGCGTGACCATGCAGATGCCCATGGAGGAGCGCCACATCCACCCTCGCCAAATGATCGAGGACTCCCTCTGCGTCCGAATGGGCGGTCGTGTGGCCGAGCTCATCATCTACGGCGACCTTTCGACCGGCGCAGCCAACGATCTCGTGGGCAACACCGAGCTCGCTCGCCGCATGGTGCGCGAATGGGGCATGAGCCCGAAGATCGGTCCGATGGCGTGGGGAACACAGGGTCAGGTCTTCCTTGGCGAGGATCTGATGCACACGCGGGACTACTCCGAGGACACCAGCCGCGTCATCGATGATGAGGTGGAGCAGATTCTGCGCAAGGAGGAGACTCGAGCGATCGAGGTCCTCAATACCCACAGGGATGGTCTCGAAGCGGTGGCTCGGGCTCTGCTGGAATTCGAGACCATTGACGGCGAGACCGTCGGCCGCCTGGTCGACGAGGCCCACGGACAGCCGGTCCATAGCGATGGCCCGAAGGCCATTGTCCCCAACCTCGGAGGTCTCAGCCCGTCGGGGCCAACGAGTGCACCGCCGGCGATCGCCGATGCACCTGCAGCCGCTGGATCGTGGGCTCCTCCCTCGTGGCCGGCAGCCAACGACAGCGCCACCTGATCGTTTTGCTGAACCAGCGTCTGGGTGCCTTCGTTAGCCCTGCGACGCAGCGAGGCCGTTCAGCGAAATGATCCCCGGTGCCGGTGATCCATCGAAGGTTTCCCCGGTGGCAATCGACCCATCGGCGGTGATCAGGACCGAACCACTTCGGAGCGCCCTGAGTTGTGGGCGGGTCAGCACCACGAAGGATCGAGGATCAAGTCGAAGCCCGTCGAGACCCTCCACCGTCTTTGCCGTCGTCTTCGTCACGGCTTCGACGTGCAGCGTCACCGGAGTCACCCCAAGGTTGGTCAGTGAGATCCCTTCGCGGCGAAGGCCTGGGAGATCAGGAAGCACCCACGTCCCTGCTGACGCCACCGCCGGTGCGGTGAGCGGAGCGAGTGCCCATCCCGAGGTGCGAGCACCAGGAATCTGAACGCTGGTAAAGGCGACGACACCGGGGCCGGTGGCGTCAAGCGTGGCGGCAAATGTGTCGGTCTGGGGAAGCCTCGTCGATGGCGCCATCGGCAGTTGCCACGTGGAATAAGGCGCGAGCACCTCGCTCCACGGCGACAACCACCCTGAGGGAATTCTCACGTGGACCACCACGGTCTGTGCGTGCGGCGTGGGGTTTGCCACCTCCATGGCCACCTGCGCTCCGGGTGTGGCAATCGAACGAGCAAGGACCCACGATGATTCGAGAGTCGGCTCCCCGATCGTCACCGCCGTACCAGCCGGGTCCGGCGAGTCTTGGGTGGCGAAGGCCACAATCCGCCCCTGGAACGCGTGGACCACAGTCGCCAAATTTGCAGCATGGGCGACCAGATCCTGAACAGCGACGGTGGTCACGCCATGCGGCGGCACAACGAGGCCCTGAGAACCCGATGGTGCCGAGGCCCCATCGGCCGAGAGAAACGAGACATTGACGACCGAAGGGGTCAGGGTTGGATTCACAAGGTTCACGGTGTAGTGCTGGCCGTTGGCCGTCGAAGCCCCAGCGAAATACCAGCGGGGACTGGGTAGCGAACCACAGGGAGTCGACGTGACTCCGCCAGATCCGTGGATCTGCTCGACAACCCCAACCCCGCCACCGTGAGCCTCGACAATCGCCCCCAGCCATGTGCCTCCGGCGACGAGATTCCCAGGATCAAAGAACGTCGACCCTTCAGCGGGGATGACCACCTCTGCACTTCCCCGGTGGCCTGCGTCATCAACGACAACAACGGTGGCAGAGACCGCCGTGTGTCCGATATTCGACAGATCGAGTGATCCCCAAGCAACCGACCCCGGTGCCTCAGTCATTCCCCCACAGGTGAACGAGGTGGACTCCGCTCCAACGGGACCGATCGATGACGCTGACGGTGCGACCAGGCGTCTTTGGGCGGTGTCATTTCCGAGAACACTCACCACCCCAAGCGCCACGAGGCAGGTGGCGACGAAGCCCACCACCAAGGGGCGGCGAGCTTCGACGAGAGCGATCCGGCGGCGAGTGTCACTCATGGCGCAGGTTCTCCCGCCTTGTCACCAAAAGGCCCTTCGGAAGTCTCGACCAAGAGATCGCCACTGTCGCTCCCAGCGTCGTCGTCGACCGGATCGATACTGAGTCGTGCGTGGCGACGACGTGCTGCCGGCCACCACCAGTCGAGCCAGCGGTGCCGACCGACGAGACACAGCATGATCCCAAGCCAGCCACTGAGGGCTGCAGCGGCGAGAAGTCCATTCAGCGGCAGAGCATCGAGAGAGACGGCCACCTGCCCCGGAGTCACCGGGAACGTCGAGGCCCAACCGAACGCCGGTCGCCCTGCCACTGGCTCCCGACCAGCAACAACCTTCACGTCACCCGCCGGAGCGATTCCGACATAGAGCGACCGAGCGCCCTCGGGTGCGGTGCCGCCAGTTGGCCACGACCCCCCGTCCTCCGCCGTGGAGAGACCGGACCACCCAGCGACCGCCGAAACGCTCGAGGTCGTGGCGCGCCGGCTCAGTGGCTCCGGTCGAGTGCCCACGATCGGCATCGAGCCACCAATCTCAAAGACGGTGACGCCACCGCCACTCGGGGTCTGGATGAGATCAAGCTGGTGCTCAAGCGAAGGAATCAAACCCACTGGCGGTGCGATCGCCTGGCCTGCCTGCGAACCAGGGGCCGAGGGAACCGTGGCCCTGGTGACCACAATGGCCTCGATACTCGCCGGACTGAGGAGTTGGCCGAGATGGATTGTCTCGCCTCGCATCGCTTGACCGAGCGCCGAAGTCACCGCGGCTCCCTCGACCGCTGAAGCAGGGGCGAACAGGGTTGACGAATCGGGAAGTCCATCCGTCGACGTCGACCACGCCAGGCCTGGCTCGATCGACCATGATCCACCCGGAATCGTCCGTGGGTCGCCCACCCACAGGATCCTGTGGCCGAGAGAGTTCCGTCCATCGAGGAACCTCAGCGAGTCGCTATACCCGGTGCTCGGCATCCTCCAACGCCCACCGCCGGCGTCAAGGATGATCGGGATGATGCCGACAAGGGCAAGTGTCACGCCACCCAGTGCAATGACCTGGCGCCAGCCGAAGTCCACCTTGGGGAGATCTGATTCGAACGCAGCCAGCCCGAGGCCCGCCAGCGCAGCGACCGCGGTGGCTACCGGAGCGAGGCAGACCAGGAGGTCGGGAGCGAAGTCAGCGAGACCACCTCTGGCCACCACAAGCCCGAGAGCCAGTGACACGACCGCAGCTCCAGCCAAGCGGACCGCCAACGTGAGCCGAGCTTGGCGGGCGACGAGAAGTGGGACCAGCGCAGCGACGGGGAGGAACCACGCGAAGAAGCCATGCCCGCTTGGCCCGGCGGCGAAGCGGAGGAGGCCACCGAGCCCAGGCGTGGACCACGGCCCCGGCGCACCGCCGAACACAGAAAGACCCGAGGGTCCGGAGAGCACTGCGCTGAGCGAAAGTGGTGCCAACAGGATCACTGCGATGGCGATGCCCAGCCAGACCTTGGCTTGCCCGGCCGCTGCCCTCTTGGGTTCGGCAATAACGCCGATGACGGCAATGCCGAGCGATGACAGAGCAACAACGACCAGCGTGGCGGGCGCCACTGCTGATGTGACGGTGAGCAGGAGCGAGAAACCAGCGATCTGGCCCACGAGCGTCGAGCGCCACCCTCTCGAGGCGAGAGGAACCGGCGAGGCGAACGGCTCATCGAAGGGGGCGACCCGGCAAAGCCGCAAAATCCTGCGGAGTAAGAAAGGCATGGCACCCAACGCCACGACCGCGCCAAGGTCACCGGAGGCGATGGCGTTGACACCAAGGGCGAGGCCGCCAAAAGCCGCCGCTGCCAAGAGGCGGGATCGGCCCGATGCCACTGGCCGAAGAAGGCGTGAGATCCCGACAGCCCCCACCGGGATTGAGCCAAGAAGCAAGAGTCGGACCGCCGCTCCCATCTGGCCAAAGGTGAACGTTCCGAGGAGGCCGAGCGCCATGAAGCCGGGATGCCCCGGGGCACCGCTCCCCATCCCGGCTGGCTGCCAGGAGGCGAAGACCATGTGCCAGGTGTGGGTCCAAGAACCGGGATCGACGAGCCTCCCGATCATCGGAAGCCGGGCTCCGATGAGGTTCCGCGAGCCAACGAGGTAGAGCACGAGGGCGGCGATGGTCAGGGTTGTAAGACTCCGCACCGAAGAGAGTCGACGGCGCCCAGTGTGTCGATGGCCCCGACGACCAAGATCATCAAGTTCGTCAAAGCCTTCGTCGTCGCTGAAGGCCCCTCCAAAACTGGCGGTGAGCTCCGGTGCCTCGTCGTCGCTGACGATGATCTGCTCGTGGGGCAAAACCCCACGAGCCGAGTCGAAGCCCTGATGGAGGAGGGCAACGGCGAACGCCCTCAGGCGGGTCGCTCCCCTGACTTGCAGCGAGCGAACATCACGATCCGACATGGTCCGCAGTGCCCTCGTCCGCTGTCGAGACGAGCGAATCGCTTTGCGCTCACGGAACGCTGAGCGCCAGGCCTCACGGATGTCAACCGCTCGGTCATGATCTCCGCCAATCGCAGCGACGATGATCTCGCCGAGGTGCAAGGGCACGAGGAGCGACAGGGTAAGAATCCTCTCCACGAGGCCCCAGCAGATCAGGAGGGTCCGGACCTCATTGCGCCGATACAAGCGGCTGAGTGACGGCGGCTGAGCCTCACCCTCCGGGGTGAGGAGGGGATGTTCTTGGGATGCGAGGCGCTCCTCATGGGCCACGACGGCCTGCGGGGCACACACGATGCGAGCGCCGGCCAGCCTCGCTCGCCAACACATCTCAAGGTCGTCGCCCATGGCGAGATAGCGCTCGTCATAGCCACCGATCGAGCGCAGGAGGTCGGCACGGATGAGAGTGGCACCCCCAGGAGCGACGAAGACGTCTCGGACTGCGTCGTGCTGACCTTGGTCGATCTCGTCGGTTTGGACCTTCTCAACAATGGTGCCGAACCGATCCACGCCTTGGCCGACGTGGAGCAGGACCGAGCGATCCCTCATGGACACGACCTTGGGAGTCACAATCCCCGCATTCGAGCGGAAGCTCTCCTCCACCATGAGATGCACTGCATCTGGGTCCAGGACGACGTCGTCGTGACAGACGAGGAGGAACGTTGCCCCTTCCACCATCTCAAGCGACCGGTTGATCGCGGCCCCGAACCCTCGATCCTCTACCAGCTCAGCGACGAAGGCTCCGGGGGCGATTCCTGCGATCCGTTCAGCTAAGACCGCTCGCTCGGTGTTCGCCACCAGAACCAAGATGCTCAGATCTGCGTAGTCCTGAGCCGCCAGGGACGCCACCGCCGCCTCGATCCGCCCATCGGGCTCAGCCCCAACCACGACGGCGACAACGGCAGGTGCTCTCGACTCCATCAGAATGATGAGGATACCGCCCAGAAGAAGATTCCAAGAGAGTGCTTGCAACTGTTATGCACTACAGATACAATCGTTCATGTACCGGAGGATCTTCGGAACCGATCGAGATGAACACAACAAGAAGGGAACACCCCATGGCAGAGAGCACCGTGAAGAAGGCCACTACGACC
>JBAXAR010000007.1:0-36582 GCA_037142475.1 Actinomycetes bacterium | reverse complement strand
GACAATGTCCGTGTCGGTGTCATTGACACCCTCGATGAGGGCCCACTCGAACGAGATCCTGCGGTTGGTGATCTCGAGGTACTCCGCACAAGCGTCCGCCAGCGGACCAAGTGGGTAGCGACGATTCAGCGGGACAAGTTCGTTGCGCTTCACGTCGTTGGCCGAATGCAGCGAGACCGCCAGGTTCACCGCCAAGGGTTCATGGGCCAGTTTCCTGATCCCCGGGACGACCCCAACCGTCGAGACGGTGAGCCGGCGAGCTCCCAGGCCCATCGGTCCGTTGAGACGATGGATTGCCGCCAGGAGACGGTCGTAATTCGCCAGAGGTTCTCCCATGCCCATGAACACCACGTTGGTGAGTCGGCGCGGGAGGGCCTCACGAGCAGCCATCACCACCTGTTCGACAATCTCCCCGACACTCAGTTGCCGCGAGAAACCACCTTGGCCAGTGGCACAGAAGGAGCACGCCATGGCGCAGCCGGCCTGCGAAGAGACGCACACCGTGGCCCGGTCGGGATAGATCATCAGGACGGTTTCGATGACGTGGCCATCAGCGAGGGAGAACGCCCACTTCACCGTCTTGGCATCATCGGTCACCGAGCGCTGCGCCACGGTGAGCGCAGGGGGAAGTTCTTGCGCCAGCCGAGCACGCAGCGCCTTGGGGATCTCCGTCATCTCCTCAGGTGTCTTGAGGCCCCGATGCAACGCGTCGAAGACCTGTCGAGTCCGATAGGCGGGCTCTGACGAGAGCAGTTCGGCGAGCTGTTCAAGCTCAACGTCGTAGGCACTGGACACGCCTCCACGCTACGCCGATCGGCTCAGGTGGCCGAACCTGCCCATTTCGGGCAGAATCGGGAGCGCCGTCGGCCCACACGGGGTCGAGCAAGGATCGAGAGCAAGGAAACTCCATGGAGCTCAAGGGAACGTCTGCCATCGTCACCGGAGGGGCCTCCGGCCTCGGTGAGGCAACCGCACGCACACTGGCCAACCGAGGTGCCTTCGTGGTCGTCTCCGACCTCAACGCCGAAGCCGGCGAGGCCCTGGCCACCGAGATTGGTGGAACCTTCGTTCTCACCGACGTCACCAACACCGATCAGGTCATTGAGGCCATCGCTGCCGCCACGGCTGTCGCACCACTGTTCAGCGTCGTGAACTGCGCTGGCGTCGGGTGGGCCACTCGGACCATCGGCAAGGACGGCGAGTACGCCTCGGCCCACGACCTTGAGATCTACCGCAAGGTGATCGAGATCAACCTCGTTGGAACCTTCAACGTCTGCCGACTCGCCGCCACTGCGATGTCGAAGAACACCCCCGATGAGGACGGATGCCGCGGGGCAATCGTCAACACCGCCTCGGTTGCCGCCGAGGATGGCCAGATCGGCCAAGTCGCCTACTCGTCATCGAAGGGTGGCGTGGTCGGCCTGACCCTGCCGCTGGCTCGTGACCTGTCCGCCATCGGCGTTCGGGCCAACTGCATTCTCCCGGGCCTGATCGACACCCCGATCTACGGCAAGGGCGATGCTGCGGACGAGTTCAAGGCCCGCCTCGGTGCTGGCGTCCTGTTCCCCAAGCGACTGGGTCGCTCTGAGGAGTTCGCCACCCTCGCCGTCGAGCTCCTGTCGAACAGCTACATCAACGCCGAGTCGATCCGCATCGACGCCGGCATCCGGATGCAGCCGAAGTGATTTCCGGCGGGCCAGCGCCCGCCACCACCATCGGAGAGAGGCCGGCCCACACGGGCCGGCCTCTTTCGCGTCCTGACCTCTGCTGGTTCACTCAAGGGTGACCGGTCTCACCGATAGCCTCAGGGCGGTTGGTGGTGATCGTGCCTCGCCGAAGACGAAGGAGAGGCTGTCTGATGGATTCACAATTCTGGGATGAGCGCTACGACACCGCGGAAATGATTTGGACCACCGATGCCAATCGCTTCCTGGTGGAGATAGCGGAAGGCCTCGAGCCAGGACGTGCTCTCGACCTTGCCTGCGGGGAAGGGCGCAACACCGTCTGGCTCGCCGAGCGAGGCTGGACCGCCACCGGCGCTGACTTCTCACCAGTCGGTCTCGCCAAGGCCTCCCGCCTCGCCGAGTCCAAAGGCGTCACCATCACGCTCGTCGAGGCTGACGCCACGACCTGGAGGCCAGTCCCACGGTCCTACGACCTGGTCTGCGTCCTCTACCTCCAACTTGCGTCCCCGGCCCGGGAGGCTGCGCTCGATGCCGCCATTGAAGCGCTCTGCCCAGGCGGGACCTTGCTGGTGGTGGCCCATGACGTTGAGAACATCATCCATGGCGTCGGCGGTCCCCAGGATCCCTCGGTGTGCTACTCGGCCGAGGGTGTCGTCAAACTCCTCGGTGATCTCACTGTGCTGGAGGCTGGTCCACGAAACCGCCCCGTGGTCGGAGCCGAGGGCGACCTGGTGACAGCGATTGACACCGTGGTGGTCGCGCGTCGCCCGCACTGACGCGCCGAGGTCTCGAAGGGCGCCTATGGCTCCACGATGGCAAAGCTGCGATCGAAGGAATCGAGGAGTCCGAAGAGCCCGAGGAGGGCCCCGGCGTCTCCCTCGATGCTGATCGAGCCATCGGCCAAGCCACCTTGGAAACCACCTGGCGCCACCAGACCGGCGCGAAACGTCGCCCCGGTGGTCGAGATCGTGACCGCCGCGTCAGAATCCTGACGACCTTCAAAGGCGTTGAGTACTGAGTTGCGGACCTGGAGGACCCAGCTGGCCTCGTCAGTGATCTCAATGTTGATCAAGAGTGACACCCCAACCGCCCGATCGGCGTTGAGACGGACCCCAAGGAAGTCGAAAATCATGCCCAGCGGCATCGCCGCGATGATGTCGGCACTGTTGGGTGCGGGCCCTTCGATCACACTCACCCCGTCTCGAAGCTCGAGCGCCCCAGAGAGATAAAAGTTCCTCCACACACCGTTCTCGCTCTGGTAGCCGAGCTGCTCAAGAGCATCGGCACAGAGCTCTCGGGCCGCCACGTTGGTGGGGTCGGCGAAGACCACGTGATTGACGACTTCAGCCACCCAGCGATAGTCACCCGCTTCGAATGAGGCCCTGGCCTTCTCAAGGACAGCGTCAGCACCACCCATGAACTCGACGTAGCGAGTTCCAGTCTCACTCGGTGGGTAGGGGTCAAGGTGGGCCGGATTGGCGTCGAAGTACCCGAGGTACAGGTTGTAGACGGCTCGCACGTTGTGGCTGACCGAGCCGTAGTAGCCCCGAGTCGACCAGTGCTGCCCCAAGGACTCGGGCCAGTCCAGCTCGTTCGAGATCTCGTTCATGGTCTTGCCGGAGTTCGCCAGTCGGAGCGTCTGGTCGTGCAGGAACTTGTAGGCGTCACGCTGCGCTTCGAGAAATCCCCGCACACGCTCTGCGCCCCACGTCGGCCAGTGGTGCTGGGCGAAGACCACGTCGGAGTCGTCACCGAAGAGGTCCAGGGCCTTGTTCAGATAGTGGGCCCAGGCCTTGGCGTCCCGCGTCTTGGCCCCACGAAGTGTGTAGAGGTTGTGCAGGTTGTGCGTGGCATCCTCGGCCGAGCACAATGCCCGATGGTCAGGGAGGTGGAAGAGCATCTCGCTGGGAGCTTCGGTATCGGGAGCCAGCATGAAGGTGAAGCGCACGCCATCAATCACCATCTCTTCGACGTCCTCGGTGACCTCGACCGTGGGACGGATCATCGTGATGCGACCCGACGAGGTCGCGAGTCCCAGACCGGGACTGATCATCCCGGTTGGTCCCGGCTCAATGAGGTTGCCGTACATGTAGCTCGCCCGTCGACCCATGGCCGTCCCGGCCAAGACGTTCTCGGCCACAGCCGCCTCAGTGAAGCCCACCGGAGCGATGACCTGCACTCGGCCAGCGGCGACGTCAGCTTCGTCGATGACCCCGCGAACTCCTCCGAAGTGATCGACGTGGCTGTGGGTGTAGATCACCGCCACCACCGGCTTGAACGGACGATGGGCGTAGTACAGGTCGAGGGAGAAGCGGGCGGTCTCCGCCGAGATCAACGGATCGACGATGATGATGCCGGTCGCTCCTTCGATCACGTCCATGTTCGACAGGTCGGCAGATCGGATCTGGTACACACCCTCGCAGACTTCAAACAGCCCGCCGGTGGCGATCAGCTGGGTCTGGCGCCACAAGCTCGGATTCACCGTATCGGGTGCCTCCGCGTCAAGGACGTAGGAGAACTTCGAGAGGTCCCAGACCACTCGACCTTCGTCGTTCGTGATCCGACCACCGTCGGGCAACTCGGCGATGAGGCCACGAGCAACGTCGTCAAAATCCCTCGTGTCATCGAAAGGCAGCGCTGCATGGACTGCGTCATTCATCGCTGCGGTAACGGGGGTGGCCGGCTTGGACGTTGCCATGGCGATCCTTTCACTGGGGGCGACCACCGCGGCCCGCCCAAGGGCGACCCTAGATCGTGGTGCATGGACCGGCCTCACCATGCGGTCGTCCGACCAAGACGGTCGGCGCCGCGGGATTCATGGTCCTTGCGGTGGCGGCCATCTTCGGCGTCATTGCCGCCGTGATGATTCCGACCCCACCGGCGCCCGTTCATAATCCTGCTGCCGGCCGTCTCCCACAGGCCGAGGTGGCGATGCGTTCCGGCGGGGACGCGCACCAAGGGTTGCGATTAGGCCGAGCAAAGAACCGAGGTACCGATAACGTGACAAGGGTGAGTGAGCATCAGCAGCCTGATCCTGGGTTCTGGTTCGGGCGGCGCTCCGACGACACCGGGCTCCGGCCGCTGACGTGGCAGGGGCGAGCGGCCACCTTTCTCTATGCCTTCTTGGTGATCGTCGCCGTGCTGTTGTACTCACAGCTCTCGCTGATCATCGTTGTCGTTGGCCTCTACACCGTGGTCTTCGGCCTTGTGGTCGCAGCCAAGTCCGACCTGATCAGTGAGCGCCAGCGCAAGGGGTGATATCGGTGTTCCCGGTCAGGACCTCACCCGAATTGATTGAGACAATTCACGCCGGCTCACCGGGCGAACGAACTACTTGATCGGCGTCTTGCAGCTCTTGGTCCCCTGACCGCACTGTCCAGTCACCTTGAACGTCTTCGGCTCAAACGGCACGACCTGGTCACCCACGTTGATCTGGATCGTCGCCTGATCAGTGAGGGGGACCGTCGTGATATCACCGGCGGCGCGCTTCCCGTTCACGATGACGACCACCTTGCCCTTGGCTGGACCCACCTGTGTCGAGCTCAGGGGCTGATTCCACACAGCGAAGAGTTGACCAAGCGTGAAGATGCCCTTGCTCGGCGCTTCGACGTGAACGATGTTGTCGGCCGTGTGCGTGTGAATCCAATAGAGGCAGTTGTAGGGGCCAACCTCGAAGTAGGTGCCGGTAGGGAACTTCTCGGCAAGCCACGGTTGCGTGATGCCCACGCCCCCCGGGATGCGTCGCTGTTCGCCGTCGACGAACACCGCGACATAGGTATGCGTATGAAAGCCGACCTTCTCCTGAGATTCAGTGACGCATTGGATCGGGCCAACGGGCTCACCGTGGAGCGTCGAGGACGCCGGAGCGAGATCCGGGGCCTTCGAGAGTTCGACGCCCTCGGGCCCCGCCGGCAGAGTTGCTGGTGAGCTTCGAAGCGAGACCGTCGCCACCACGCCAATCACGAGGATCACGAGGAACAATCCAATGACAACCCAGCGCCGTTTCGACTGCTTGGGCGCCTGTTCGGTGGTCTCCACCTAAAAACCGACCGCATTCAATGCGTGACCGGTTGGCCGCGAGGCGATGAGGGAAGCGTGACGGCTCACGTCATTACCTCGCCATCATTCGCTCGGTTCTGCCACCTCATGGGACGAAACTCTAGGTGTTTGCGCAGCGAGATGTGCCTCGGGTCGGACCTTTCGGGGGTCGTTCCACGCTCTCGGCACGTTGAATCGATGGTGGCGAACGGTGACGCTGCGCCGTTCGTGGAGGGACGAATCGGACTTGGCCACGTTCGATTGATCCCTCTTGTTCGCTAGATGTTCTGCGCCATGTTGTCGAAACGGGCGTACTGCGAGAGGAAGGCAAGATTCGCCGATCCGGTGGGACCGTTTCGATGCTTGGCCACAATCACTTCGGCCATCCCCCGTCGATCGGGTGAGATCTCCGGGTCGTAGGCCTCCTCTCGGTAGAGGAACATCACCACGTCAGCGTCCTGCTCAAGGGACCCTGACTCTCGGAGGTCCGACAGCATCGGACGCTTGTCCTGGCGGGCCTCAAGGCCACGGGAAAGCTGGGAGAGGGCGACCACCGGGCACTCGAGCTCACGGGCGAGAATCTTGAGACCACGACTCATCTCGGCCACCTCGACCTGGCGGTTTTCGGCACTGCTACGCGATGTCATCAGCTGGAGATAGTCAATGACCACGAGGCCGAGTTCGCCGTGCTGCTTCTTGAGTCGCCGGGCACGGGCACGGATGTCCATCACTGTGAGATGGGGATTGTCATCGATGTAGATCGGGGCTCCCGAAAGCTTGGTCAGCGAGGCCGAGACCTTCTTCCAGTCCGCATCTGAGAGCCGACCGGTCCTCATCTTCTGCGCGTCGACGCGTGCTTCGGAGGCCAAGAGCCGCTGCGTGAGTTCGAGATGGCTCATCTCAAGAGAGAACAGGAGCGAGGGCTTCTGCTGCACGACGCCGACGTGGGTCAGCATCCCGAGGGCAAAACTCGTCTTTCCCATGGCGGGTCGTGCTCCAACGATGCAGAGAGCGGCGGGCTGGAGGCCGGCGAGAATCTTGTCGACCTCCACGAAACCAGTCGCCGTCCCGGTGATGGTCTCCGAACTCTCGGCGAGCTCTTCAATGCGTTCAAGACTGGCGGTCAGCAGGTCCTCGAGAACTGCCAGCGAGTCCGCTCGGCGACGATCCGATACCTCGAGCATCTTCTGCTCAGCAATGTCCACCGCAGCCAAGACATCCGTGGGGGCCGAGTAGGCGATGTCAGAGATCTCTCCCGCCACCGAGACCAGGCGACGAAGCAGAGCCAACTCGGCCACGATCGATGCATAGTGCTGGGCGTTTGCCACCGACGGGGTCGAGGACTGCAGCGCGATCAGATCAGCCGGATCACCAACGAGATCGGCACTCAGTGTGCGCCGCAACTCGTCGGTGACGGTCACGACGTCGACGGGCTCGCCCTGCTGATAGAGGTGGTTGATTGCCGAGAACAGGTTCCCGTGCGTCGGCTTGTAGAAGTCGTCGGCCGTGCAGTACTCGAGGCCCACCGAGATGGCGTCGGGACTCAGGAGCATCGCTCCGAGGAGCGATTCCTCCGCGTCAAGATCATGCGGAGGAACCCGCGGTCCGCCACCAAGGGTGGCCGGGCGAAGCCGGCGTGTTCTGGAATCGTCGAAAGCTTGAACCATGGGACCTCAACTGTCGCGTCGCTCGGCTGGGGAGCGATAGATGGCCAACCCGTGTCTTTCGTGTGGACAACGCCTCAACGGTGTCCGGAGAACCTGTGGAGAACTGTGCTGTTCGCCCACAGGGAGAGTCTGCACCGGGGTTGTGACGCGACACGAGGGGCGACCCCTCCCTGTGGAGTGATCGCCCCTCGTGGACGTCGTCGCCCATGAGGGCAACGAACACTGCAGTGTCGTGTCAGCCCTGAGCCAGGACTTCGACGGTGAGCGCCACGACGACGTCGTGGAACAACTCGATGGCCACGTCGTTTGAACCGACGTCCTTGATGTGCTCGGCGAGGATGACCTTTGACTGGTCAACTTCGATGCCCTTCTGATCCTGAATCGCCTTGACGATCTCGACAGGACCGATGGAGCCAAAGAGGCGACCACCAGCGGCGGCGCGAGCCTGGATCCCGATCACCGAACCGGCGAGCGTCTTGGCCTGTGCCTGAGCCGCTTCACGATCCTTGGCGTCCCGGGTGTCTCGCGCCTTGCGCATGGAGCTCGCCTGGTCTTCCATCGAGTCAGTGGCCTTCAGACCCTTGCCCTGGGGGAACAGGAAGTTCCGGGCGTAGCCACCAGCCACTTCGACGATGTCGCCACGACGGCCGACGCCCTTGATGTCTTCACGGAGGAGAACCTTCATCACGCACCTTCCTCTGCTGCAGCCTCAATCACGGCCTCAACGATCACTTCCTCGACCACGACCTCCTCAGCAGCAAACTCCTCGATGCCTTCTGAGGTCGGGTTCGACTCGTTCGTCACGTCGGCGAGCGTTGCGCCGTCACCGTCACGGTCTTCACGCGGTCCACGACGATCGCCGCGGTCACGCCGTCCGGCGGGCCGCTCAGTGGTCGTGCGCTGGGTGTAGGGGAGCAGGACCAGTTCACGCGCCGTCTTGATGGCCTCGGCAATGTCGTGCTGGTGCTGCTCACAGTTCCCCGTGACGCGGCGGGCACGGATCTTGCCCCGGTCGGACATGAACTTCCGGAGCGTGTTCAAGTCCTTGTAGTCAATCCAACGGGTCTTGTCCCGGCAGAACTGGCAGGGCTTCTTCTTAAAGCCCCGCTTGAGCTCCTTGGGGTTTCGCTTCTTGGTTGACGTGCTGTTCTGTGGTCGTGCCATTTCTAGAAGGGCTCCTCGTCGTAGTTGTTGTAGCCGCCGCCTGAGGGCGGCTCGCTTGGGGTCGCAGCCGCGCGGGGGGCCGGTCGGCCTCCGCTGTCGCCACGCTCGTTCCTGGTGATCTGGGCGGTTGCCCAGCGAAGTGAAGGGGCAACCTCGTCAGCGGTGATCTCCACTGCTGAGCGCTTGTCGCCCTCCTTGGTCTCGTAGGTGCGCTGATCCAGCCGACCGGAGACCACGACTCGAGTTCCCTTGGTCAGGGTCTCGCTCACGTTCTCGGCCATCTCTCGCCAACACACAACATCGAAGAAGGAGACTTGCTCCTCCCACTCGTTCGTCTGGCGATTCTGCCAGCGTCGGTTGACCGCCACGCCGAAGCGGGCGAGTGCCTGACCGGAGTTGGTGAAGCGAAGCTCCGGGTCACGCGTCACATTGCCGACGATGGTGACGTTGCTGTCAGACATGCGGGGTCCTTATGCCGTGGCCGCCGCGCGACCGGCGACGACGTGATCGGGGAGACGGATGATCTTGTGGCGGAGCACCTCGTCAGCAAGACCGAGAAAGCGGTCAAGCTCTGCGACGGTGGCTGGCTCGCCGGTGAAGCTGACGATGACGTAGTAGCCCTCGCGCTTGTGCTTCACCTCGTAGGCGAAGGGGCGACGGCCCCATCGGTCCAAGGCGCCAGGAGCACCTTCGTTGGTCTTGATCGTCTCGAGTGCCTTGTCGAGGCTGGCCTGAATGGCCTGTGGCTCGACGGCGACGTCATAGATGATCACGGCTTCGTAGTGCCGCATATGGGTACCTCCCTCCGGACCGGCTCTTCAGCCGGGCTCCACGATCTGTGGAGCAGGGTTCTCAACTGTCGCCCCCCACGTGCGCAGGGGGGCCTTCAGTGTAGACCGTCAGAGCGGGCAGGTCTTCCGAGGTCGATTCTCAGCCCTCAAGGTGGCTGCGAAGATCCTCAGAGGCATGGTACGTCTCTGCCTCGGAGGGAAACGCTCCCGACTGGACATCGGCCACGTACGCGGCGACCGCTCCGGTGATCAGTGACCCACCATCGGCGTAGCGACGAACAAACTTTGGCGGAGTGTGCTGGCCGAGGCCCAGCATGTCGTGAAGGACGAGAACCTGACCATCGGTGGCGGCACCGGCCCCGATGCCAATGGTGGGAATCGAGCGGTCATTCGTGATCGCCTCGGCGAGCACGTCTGGCACACCTTCGAGGACCAGCGCAAAGCAACCGGCCTCCTCGAGGATCTGTGCTGCGCTTCGAACCTCGTCGGCGGCCTCAGAGGAACGCCCCTGGACCCGATAGCCACCCATGGCGTGGACGGATTGCGGTGTGAGGCCGAGGTGACCCATCACGGGAATTTCGGCGTCGACGATTGCCGAGACCACCGCCGCTCGGTTTGCGCCACCCTCGAGCTTGACCGCCTGCGCCCCGGCGCGGACGAGGGCGGCGGCATTGCGCACGGATTCTTCGATGCTGACGTGATAACTCATCCACGGCATGTCCCCAACAATGAAGGCCTCAGGCTTGGCTCGCGCCACTGCCGCGATGTGGTGGACCATCATCTCGACCGTCACCGACAACGTGTCGGGCAGGCCGAGGACGGTATTGCCCACCGAGTCCCCGACAAGGAGGAGGTCGACGCCACCGGCACTCGCCAAGCGTGCCGTCGGCTCGTCATAGGCGGTGACCATGGTGAGCGGCAGCGCCCCATCGCGACGCTTCGCCGCCCTGATGGCTGGCACGGTGTTGCGTCTCGTCGTCACTATCTACTCCTGGTCGTTGTTGGTCCTCGTGGGTCCCGCGAGGCCTTGGGGCGTGACGCTGGTCGTGACGTCGCTTGGTCTCCACCGGGATACCGGCGCAAGAGATGGTGGAACCGGCAGGCCGTGCACACCTCGACCGCATAGGCCTGCACTGGTTCTTGGCGTCGTAGCAGCCGATTCAGCTCAGCCTTGGTAGAGGGACAGGTTCCTCCGGGCGGCAATTTGGCGCCGAAGACGTAGGTCACCTCAACGGTGGAACGTTCCTCGCAGACCGGACAGAGGTCTCCAGTGGATCGGCCCAGGTTGGTGGCTGCCCTGATCAGTTCAGGATGGGCATCGCAGACATCTTCTTGCGCCACCTTCCCCAAACGAACCGCACGAGCACGGGCGTCACGCAGGAGTCGGTACTCCACCGACGCCTCGGTCATCGTCGTCATCCCGATCTTGGGGGCCATACAGAGAACCCTAGCGGCGGGAATGCTCCTGCTCCTAGGGCGATTGTCGCGAAAGTTACTGCATCGCTATATCGGTACGATATGATTACATCATGCTCGATCTGGCGATCCTTGGCCTCCTCAAGGAGGGACCCCTTCATGGGTATGAGATTCGTCGGCGACTCCGGGCCCAGCTCGGCATGGTCGCCAACGTCTCCTTCGGGTCGCTCTATCCCGCCTTGGCCCGCCTCGAGGCGGCAGGAGACGTCGAGGCCCTCGCCAGCGAAGACGATGAGCTCACCACGGCCCTCCCCTCAACTGGATCGCTGAGCGGCGAACGGGCAGCACAACGCGCCAAACGGCTCGTCGGTGCTCGCGGTCGCAGGTCCCGGAAGGTCTACCGAGTCACCGATGCCGGGACGGCCCACTTCGCAACGCTCTTGAACGCTTCCTCGGGAACCGATGACTCTCGAAGTTTCGGCCTTCGCTGGTCCTTCGCTCGCCATCTCGCCCCTTCCTCCCGACTCGCCCTGCTGGAACGCCGGCGAGCACAACTGGTTCAGCGGCTCGGCGAAACCACTGATTCGGAACTTCTTGACCCCTACGCCAGAAGCGTCGTGAAACACGCTGCTGACGGTGTGGCCAGCGACATCGCTTGGCTCGACGACCTCATAGAGGCGGAGCGAACGTCGATGAGCGACATGAGTACCTCTGACCGCATCGCCCCATCCGCTTCGGCGGCTCGGGGCGCGAACTCTCCGGCTGATGCCGGGGCGAACAACTGAAGGAGACAACTATGAGCCCCATCAAGGTGGCGATCGCCGGCGTCGGTAACTGCGCCAACTCACTGATCCAAGGTGTCGAGTACTACCGAGACGCCAACCCGGCCGACTTTGTCCCCGGACTCATGCACGTTGAGCTCGGCGGCTATCACGTCTCCGATATCGAGTTCGTCACCGCCTTCGATGTGGACGCGGCCAAGGTCGGCCAGGACCTGAGCAAGGCCATGTGGTCGTCAATGAACAACACGATCCGCTTCGCCGAGGTTCCCGAGCTTTCAGTCGAGGTGCTGCGTGGGCCGACCTTCGATGGTCTCAACCGCTACTACCTCGAGAAGATTCAGGAGTCCCCCCTTGAGCCGGTCGACGTGGTCGCCGCCCTCAAGGACTCTGGCGCCGAGGTGCTGGTCTCCTACCTCCCCGTTGGATCCGAGAAGGCACAGCGCTTCTATGCTCAGGCAGCCATCGATGCCGGTGTGGCCTTCGTCAACGCGGTGCCCGTCTTCATCGCCTCAGACCCTGAATGGGCCCGGCGCTTCCGTGACGCTGGCATCCCGATCATCGGCGACGACATCAAGAGCCAGGTGGGAGCCACCATCGTCCACCGAATCCTGACCCGACTCTTCGAAGACCGGGGTTTGGCCCTCGACCACACCTATCAGCTCAACGTTGGCGGCAACATGGACTTCCGCAACATGCTCGATCGGGAACGCCTTGAGTCAAAGAAGATCTCCAAGACCCAGGCCGTCACCTCACAGATGGACCATGGACAACTCTCCGCTGACGATGTCCACATCGGCCCCTCCGATCATGTCCCGTGGCTCCAGGACCGCAAGTGGGCCTTCATCCGCCTCGAGGGACGGAACTTCGGTGACGTCCCACTCAACATCGAGCTCAAGCTCGAAGTGTGGGACTCACCGAACTCGGCCGGCGTCATCATCGACGCGGTGCGCTGCGCGCGCATCGCCCTCGACCGTGGTTTCGGTGGGCCGCTGCTCGGCCCAAGCGCCTACTTCATGAAGTCTCCGCCGGTGCAGTTCCACGACGATGTGGCCATGCAGATGGTTGACGACTTCGCAGCAGGCAATCTCGGAGCGACCTGGCCGGAGGACTAAGTCCTTCCGCTGAGAAGGGCGCCGGTTTCCTCGACGCTCAGAGACTCCTCAGCGCTGTGACCACCACACATCAAGACGACGCCGGGCCTCCTCCTCGCCGAGGGGGCCTTCGTCCATCCTGAGCTCAAGGAGGAACGACAACGCCTCGCCCACCTCTCGACCAGGGCTGACGCCGAGATGGTCCATGATCTGGCTGCCGTCGAGATCAGGTCGGATCGAGTCGAGCTCCTCGCGAGAGCGCAGCTCGGCGATCCGAATCTCGAGCTCGTCCATTCGATCACTGAGCTGCCGGGCCTTCTTGGCGTTCCGTGTCGTGCAGTCGCAACGGGTCAACTCGTTGAGCTCGTCGAGGAGCGGGCCGGCGTCTCTGACGTAACGCCGAACGGCCTTGTCACTCCAGCCGAGGCGGTAGGTATGGAAGCGCAGGTGAAGCTCAACCAGACTCACCACCACCTCGACGTCTTCATTCGAGTAGCGGAGTTCCTCCATCCGACGTTTCGTCATCCGGGCACCGACCACCTCATGGTGATGGAAGCTGACCCCGCCGTCGGTGAAGGCTCGCGTCTTCGGCTTCCCGACGTCGTGAAAGAGCGCCGAGAGGCGCAAGAGGCGCTTCGGTGAGGTCTTGTCCACCACGGCCAGTGTGTGGGCGAGCACGTCCTTGTGGTGATGGAGGGGATCCTGCTCGAGCTCGAGACCAGGGAGTTCTGGAAGAAACTGCTCAGCCAGACCAGTGCTCACCGCGAACCACAGACCGATCGAGGGAACTGGAAGGACCATGAGCCGGTCGAGCTCGTCTCGAATCCGCTCGGCCGACACGATGCTCAGGCGCCCGGCCATCTCTACGATCGCTGCACGCAGGTCAGGGTCGGGTTCGAGACTGAAGCGAGCAATGAATCGGGCGGCCCTGAGCATCCGAAGCGGATCGTCCTCAAAGCTCACCCGAGGATCAAGGGGAGTGCGAAGGCGACGGGCGATCAGATCGCCCAGACCATCATGGGGGTCCACGAGGGTCATCGACGGCAACTCGAGGGCCATTGCGTTCATGGTGAAGTCTCGACGAGAGAGATCCCCTTCGATGTCGTCGCCGAACGCTACCTCTGGCTTTCGCGAGTCGGGGCGGTAGACCTCGGCGCGATGCGTCGTGATCTCATAGACCCGCTCGCCTCGCTTCGCGCCGATGGTGCCGAACCGCTTGCCCTGAGTCCAAATGGCGTCAGCCCAGCCACGCAACAGGCGCTCGATGTCGTCAGGACGAGCGTCGGTGGTGAGGTCGTAATCGTGTGGGCCGACAGGGTCCTGACCAGCCTCGATAAAGGCGTCGCGAACAGATCCCCCCACCAAGAACAATCGGTGGCCCGCAGCCGTAAAACGTTCGGCAAGCTCGGCAGTCGCCTCAACCAGAGGCGCGAAGCGCTCGGGAATTGGCGGCGATGGCACCTCGTTACGGTACTTCGCCCCAGCCCCATCGACGGCACCGTCTAGCGTCTGGAACCGTGGGATCGAAGTTCACCACGGGGCTCCGTGCTGCGCTCGCCGCCCTGGCGATCGGAGGGTGGGCTCCGCTCACTGCCCAAGCGGGGGCCGCGCCATCCCCCGCGGTGACGATGCTGAGCCAGTCGACGACGGTCGAGGCCACACTTTCCGGGCAGTCGACCTTCTCGATGAGCCTCTCAATGCCGAATGTCCCAGCGGACACAAAAGTGGCGACCACCCTCTTCAGCCATTTGACGACCCGATCAGGATTCCTCGCCGCGCTCTCCACCCAGGGTCCCTCCAACCAAATCGACAGCACTGAGCCACTCCCTGTGTCGTGCCTCACGGCAGGTCAAAAGTCCTCATTCACGATCGCCATCGACGTCTTGACGTCCGCGGCAACCGAACCGACGCTGCCCGGCGGATGCGCCGGCGCTGCCCATGGACCGACGTACACACTTCGCTGCACCGTCGGTTCTGGCGGATGCAACGGCGTGTATCCACTTTTGGTCACCGTGACCGGTGGAGGTCGGACAATTTCCCGGTTCGTCACCTTCATGACCTTCGTGGAGCACCCTGCTCCAACGCCACTTCGCGTGGCGACCGTGCTGCACATCACCGATGCCCACGCCGAGACTCCAGCCAACGTGCGAGCGCTCGTCCATGGTCTTCGCGCCTCGCCGGCGGCGGCCACGGATCTCGCTATCAGTCCCCGGGCCGTCCAGCGTCTGAGCAGCACGGTCGAGGGTACTGACGCGCTCGGTCGACTCGGGGCTTCGATCCAAGCTGCCTCGTCGACTCGCGAGGTTGTCGCCTCGCCCTACGTCAGCGTCGACCCCGGGGAGCTCGCCGCCTCCGCGCTGCAGGACCAGATTCGCGCCCAGCTTCGCCGCGGCCGACAAATTCTTGTTGGAGGCGGTCTCCCCCCGGGGACATTGGCCGCCGGATGGCTTGCCACATCCCCTGTCACCTCGAGCACCACCAACGCACTGGCGAGCGCCGGAATCAATCGACTGGTGATTCCTGACGCGTCACTGAGCCAACCCACCGCCACCTCGCTTACCTGGGGGCAGCCATTTAGCACCGCACCCGGGGCGACGTCAGTCACCTCCATTGCCGCCGACCCGATCCTGGCCGGCGAGATGCGCTCCGGGAACGATCCTGTCCTCGCCGCTCAGCGATTTCTGGCTGATATCGCCTTTCTCCATTTCGAGCGCCCGAGCCTCATTACCCCACAATGCGTGGTGGCAGTCACGCCGCAGGGGTGGGTCCCGAACCAGGCCTTCTTAACCAGCCTGCTCAGCGGCCTCACCAATAACCCGGTGGCCACAGCGTCCACGCTCAGCGGGTTGTTCACGCAGGTACCCGTCGGCGCCAATGGCGCCCCCAAGACAAGAACGCTGGCCGACGCTGGGCCGGCGACCTCGTGGCCCGACGACCAGAGTACGGAGTTGCGCAGTCAGCAAAAGGATCAAGTTGCCTTTGCCGGAGCCGTGGTTGGCGGCCATGGCGTGGTGGGCACGCTGCGTGACTCGTTGCTTCGATCAGAGAGTGACCTGTTGGCGAACGACGCCCGTTCGGAAGCGATCTCGACGACTGAGTCGCTCCTCACCACTCAGCTCGAGTCGGTCCAGATCGGGGGAGGCGACATTACGCTCACGGCCCTCAAGGGCTCCCTGCCGCTGACCCTGACCAAGTCAGCCCCGTACAACGTGATCGGCGTCCTCACCCTCCACAGTGATCATCTCCGCTTTCCTCGCGGCGATCACTACCCCATCGTGATCGGCAGCACGACGAAGTCACTCCGCATCCCAGTCCAGGCGATCACCACTGGCGATCTTCCGCTCACCGCAACGCTTCGAACACCCACAGGAAGCCTGGTGATTGCCCATCAGCGAGTCCTCATCCACACCACCCAGTCGTCAATCGTCGCCATCTTCCTCACCCTGGGGGCGGCGATCGTCTTGCTGGCCTGGTGGGTGCGCACCTGGTGGCGCAAGCCCCGGTCACGGCACAGCCGACGATGAGCGATACCGCGCCCAGGACCGGCCTCACCCGGGCCGTTGGCTCAATGGCAATGGGGACCGCTGTGTCGCGCATGACCGGGGTCCTGCGCGTCCTGGTTCTGGCCTACGTGCTGGGGATCTCTCCGCTGGCCGATGCGTTCAATCTTGCCAACACCATTCCCAACATGCTGTTCGACATCGTGCTCGGTGGTGTCCTCGGTGCCACCTTCATTCCCGTCTTCATCGAGCGCCTCGCCTCGAGAACTGAACGAGAGGCATGGCGATCGATCTCGGCGGTGGTGACGATCTCGGTCGTGGTCCTCGGTGTGGCCACCGTCATCTTTCTCATCGCCGCGCCCTGGCTGATCGACGCCTTCACCATGTTTGACCATGCGCGGCTCTCCCACAGTGCAGTTCAGTTGGAGCGCCAACGCCAAGTGGCCACCACCCTCCTGCGCTGGTTCGTGCCACAGATCTTCCTCTACGGAGTGCTCTCAATCGGAGGGGCCCTGTTGAACGTGCGCCGTGTCTTCGGCGCTCCGATGTGGGTCCCAATCGCCAACAACGTCGTGTGTATCGCCGTTCTGGGAATCTTCGCCATGGTGGCGCCAACCCCCACGCTCAGCTCGGTGGCCGCCTCACCCGGTCAACTTGCCCTGCTTGGAGCCGGCACCACCCTGGGAGTCGCCGTCCAGGCCTTTCTGCTGATTCCGAGCCTCCGGAAGGCCGAGCTCGGTCGCCTTCGCTGGCGCTTTGACCTTAAGGATGACGCCGTCAAGACCATCGCTCGGCTCGGGTCATGGACCTTCGGCTTCGTCGTGATGAACCAACTGTCGTTGTTCGTCGTGATCGCCCTGGCCTTCAGCGTCGGTGGTGGTGGACCTGTCTCGGCATACACCTACGCCTATGCCTTCATGCAGATGCCCTATGCCGTGGTGGCCGTCTCGGTGATGAGTGCGGTCACACCCGACCTTGCCCACCAGCATGCGAGCGAGGATCCGGCTGCGTTCACGGCTCGCTTCGGCTCTGGCCTCCGAGCCGTTCTGGCCATGATCGTGCCAGCCGCTGTTGTGATGTTCCTCTTGGCGCGTCCACTGATCGCCCTGTTGCTCGGACACGGAAACGCCCACGCCGCCCAGACCCTCCAGACCGGCACTGCCCTCGCCGAGCTCTCACTTGGTTTGGTGGGGTTCACGGTCTTCCAGTTCGTCGTGCGCGCCATGCAGACGATGCACCATGCCAAGGCGGTCTTCTGGCTCTACGTGGTGGAGAACATCATCAACGTGGTGCTGGCCGTCATCTTGGTGGGCCCTCTCGGGCTCGCCGGTGTCGCACTCTCGGTCTCCATCGCCTATTCGATCGGCGCCGTCGGAGGTCTTCTGCTGCTCCACCACTGGCTCGGTCGCCTCGGCACCCCCGGGTGCTACCAGCCACTGGGCAGGGTTCTCATCGCCAGCGGCGTGATGGGTGCGGTGATCCTTGTGGTCTCGAACCTCTCTGGAGCGGAGTCTGGCCCGGCGCTGCTGGGTCGGGTTGTCGGGTCAATCATTGCCGGTGCTCTCGCCTACCTCGCAGTGATCTCTCTTCTCGGTCGACACCAAGCCGGTCGACGGTCATCTCTGCAAGACTCTGAGCCAACACCGTGAGACCACCAAGGGGGAACTGAGTGCCCGGAATCAGAATCATCACTGACAGCGCCTGCGACATTCCTGCCGAACTCGTCGCCTCCTCTGGGATCACCGTGGTCCCATTGAGCATCCGCTTTGGCGATGAGGAATTCACTGACCTTGTCGATCTCTCACCTGCGGATTTCTGGGCGAAATGCAAGGTCTCGAGCAACCTCCCCGAGACCGCTGCTCCGTCTCCCGGATCGTTCAAGGCCGCCTATGACGCAGCAAAAGATGCGGGCGCTGACGGCGTGGTCTGCATCACCATCTCTTCGGAACTCTCCGGCACCTACCAGGCGGCCGTCGCTGCCGCTGATGCCACAGAGGGGTTCGACGTTCGCGTGATCGACAGCCAGGCCGTCACAATGGCTCAGGGGTTGCTCGTCCTGTCTGCTGCCGATCGAGCAAACAGTGGTGGATCGATCGACGACGTCCTCGCCACCATTGACGCCAACATCAACCGGGTGGGCGTCCTCGGGACTCTCGACACCCTCGAGCACCTGAAGAAGGGCGGCCGCGTCAGCGGGGCTCAGGCGTTGCTCGGCAGCGTCCTGGCCATCAAGCCAATGCTGCAGCTCGAAGGCGGCAAGGTCACCGAAGCGGGACGAACACGAACCCGCGCCAAGGCCATCGCCCAACTCGCTGCACTGGCTGCCGAGCGAGCTCCCTTTGCCAAGCTCGCCGTCGTCCACGGAGCCGCCGATGATCTCAATGATCTGCTGGCCAAGCTCGAGGGCATCGAGACCGATGCACCCCTCATCGTGGGAGACATCGGCTCCGTGGTCGGCACCCACGGAGGCCCAGGGATCATCGGCATCTGCTGGCTAGCGCGAGCCTGAGCCCGCACACCACGGCTAGGTTGGCTTTTCCATGACGGACACCGCACACGAGCACAAGATCGGCGAGGACTGGCCGGAGAAGGCCGTCGACCTCATCGATCTGGTCGTCGATACGGTCAGCGACCGTGTCATCCGACCGATCATCCTCGTCGGACGGGCAATTGTCTTTGGCCTTCTCATCGCTTCCCTGGCTCTCGTCATTGCCGTGGTGGTGGGCGTCGCCCTCCTGCGCATCCTGGATGTCTATGCCTTCGGCGACCGAGTCTGGATCTCGTATGCGATCCTGGGAGCCTTGGTCTCACTCGTCGGAATCATCGCCTGGTCCAAGCGTGCCCCGAAGGCATCCGGCGACGGAAGCAGCCAAAACACCTGACTCCCGGGAGTGAGACTGTCGGGGTCTGTTTTCCCCGTCATGTCGTTGCTCTTTCGCCAGCACGGGACACCGGCCTCCCACGGCCAAGACACCGGCGACTCAGAGAAGACTATGAAATCCCCCAACGAGAATCCCGCAGTGAAGGAGAATCTATGACCACCGCAACCAAGGTCCTCATTGTCGGCTCAGGCCCTGCAGGTCTGACCGCTGCCGTCTACGCCGCTCGGGCCCAGCTGGCCCCCGTGATCATCGAAGGTGAGCCATCGTCAACCTCCGATCAGCCTGGCGGCCAGCTCATGCTCACCACCGAGGTAGAGAACTTTCCCGGTTTTCCCGACGGCATCACCGGCCCGGAATTGATGGCCAACATGAGGGCTCAGGCGGCACGTTTCGGCGCCGAACTCCTGACCGAGAAGGTAACCCGACTCGAACTCGGATCCCGGCCATTCAAGGCGTGGATCGGTGATCCTGCTGCGATCGAGCCGACCTATGAGGCTCAAACCGTCATCATTGCCACCGGGGCCCAAGCGCTCATGCTTGGCGTACCAGGGGAGGACCGGTTGCTCGGCTACGGGGTCTCGGCCTGTGCCACCTGCGATGGCTTCTTCTTCCGGGATCAGACCATCGCCGTTGTTGGCGGGGGAGACACTGCTCTCGAAGAGGCGCTTTTTCTGACACGTTTTGCCGCCAAGGTCATCATCGTGCATCGCCGCGACTCACTCCGGGCTTCACGCATCATGCAGGACAGGGCGCTCGCTCACGAGAAGATCGAGTTCCGCTGGAACACTCAGGTCACCGAGGTGCTCGGCGATGCCAAGGTGTCGGGACTCTCGGTGGTCGACACGGTGTCGGGCGAGGGTTCCACGCTCGACGTGACTGGTCTGTTCGTGGCCATCGGCCACAAGCCCTCGACCAGCCTGTTCGCCGACCAGCTCGAGCTTCGCGAGAACGGGTATCTGAAGGTGAACGAAGGGGCCAAGACCTCGATCGACGGCGTCTTCGCCTGCGGTGACGTCCAGGATCACACCTATCGCCAAGCCATCACAGCCGCTGGTTCAGGCTGCATGGCTGCGATCGACGCCGAACGGTGGCTTGAAGCGCACGGGTCCTGACCCGAGGAACAAATCGACGTCTCCATGGGTTGGTACGCTATGGAAGAACTAGAGGAGCGCAACGATGAGCGAGATAATCACCACCCTTTCCGACGCAACGTTTGACGAGCACATCACCACCTCTGATGTGCCAGTGCTTGTTGACTTCTGGGCCGAATGGTGCGGGCCGTGCAAGCAGATTGCCCCCGTCCTCGAAGAGATCGCCAGCGAACAGGCTGGGAAGCTCTCCATTGCCAAGCTGGACATCGACGCCAATCTTGAGATCACCCGCCGCTACGAGGTGATGAGTATTCCGACCCTTCTGCTGTTCAAGGACGGCAAGATCGTCCAGAGGCTGATCGGGGCGAAGCCCAAGGGGGCTCTGCTCCAGGAGATCACGCCCCACCTGGCCTAGGAGCAGCCCTGATCGTCGAAGAGGGGTCATCTGGCCCCCCCGTCGCTGATATTCAGACCCGGCTCGCGCGGGTTGGAACAACACCCATCACCGACGAGATCGGTGTCTTTGGACCGTCAACGCGCGCTGCCGTGGAGTCGTTTCAGCGCCAGCGCGGTCTTCGCATTGACGGCGTCGTCGGCTCAAGTACCTGGGGCACCCTGATCGAAGCCGGTCTGCGTCTTGGTGACCGCCTTCTTTACCGTGCGCACCCGATGCTGAGGGGTGACGATGTGGCTGAGCTCCAGAGTCGTCTGTGCTCCCTCGGGTTCGACACCGGACGAGTCGACGGTATCTTCGGCGACGCCACCAGTCAGGCGCTGGCTGAGTTCCAGCGCAATGTCCAGCTCCCCGTTGACGGAACGGCCGGAAAAGCCTCTGTCGATGAGTTGCTCCGAGTCTCAGCCCGGCATCAGACCTTGGCGCTGGTGACGAATGTTCGCGAAGCCGAAGAGAGGCGATCGCAACCTCCAACTCTCAAGGGGCGCCATATAGGAATCGGCGAAAGTGGCGGGCTTGGGACGGTCGCTGGCGCCCTCAACCGCCAACTCGCTGCAGCAGGAGCCCGAGTGACCCTTCTGAGCCACCCAGACGAGTCAGCCCAGGCCGCTGAGGCGAACCTTGCCGATGTCGACGTCTACCTCGGGCTTCGCCTCCTTCCTGTAACCACTGGTTGCACAATCTCCTACTATTCCGGCTACACCTATGAGTCGGAGGCGGGCAAGCTCCTCGCCCACAAGGCAGCGATACACGTCAATCAGATTGTTTTAGAGACCAGTGTGGTCCAGGGAATGAGCCTCTCGGTGCTTCGGGAGACCCGAATGCCAGCGATTGTCGTTGAGGTGGGGCCCATCGACCTCGTGGTCGAGCGGTCAACGCAGCTCGCGGAGGCGCTGGCCAGTGCGTTCGCATCGTGGGCGGATGCCCGACTCGATGGCAGCACCGACTGATCGTCACTGGGATCACCCTGTAAATCGGTGCTCCACGAGTGTGGATCATCCCAGATTCATCCCCAGCCGCCCCTAGGCTCTCTTTCTCCAGAGTTCAGCACCCTGACCTGCGAGAACCCTCACCATCGACTTCTTTGGCCCTGAGAAAAGCCTCGATAATCCACAACCTTAGGCACAGGGTGGGGAAAACCATCGATTGAGGGTTGAGCCAACCTACATTCCCTGGTTGAGACTATTGATCCTCACTGGGACGCTGGTTGCCAAGCATCTGGCGATAGATCCTCTCAAGATCCTCCAGAGTGGCGAATTCCACCATCACCCGACCCTTACGAGATGAAAGATCTACCTTGACACGGGTGTCGAGATGGCTCGAGAGCAATTCCTCAAGCTCAAGGATTCCTGCGGGAGGCAATGGCTTGGGTGCTGTCCGGCGAGGCTCGTATCGAGATGGCTCAGGCTGAGCGCCTTCGACCTCAGGAACTCCACCAGCCCGGACCAAATCCTCGGTGGCTCGCACCGAAAGACCCTGAGACACGATGACGCCGACCAGTTGTTCCTGCAGGCCTCGGTCTGGGGTTCCAAGGAGTGCTCGTGCGTGTCCAGCGGTGATGTCGCCCTCAGCGAGTGCCTGCTGAACCCCTGCGGGGAGTTGGAGGAGGCGGAGTGTGTTGGTGACCGACGTTCGGCTCTTACCGACCCGGGTCGCCACCTCGTCATGCGTGAGCGAGAAGTCGTCCACCAATTGCTGAAAAGCCGCCGCTTCTTCCAGTGCGTTGAGGTCAGCCCGATGAAGGTTCTCGACCAGCGCTTGCTCCAAGCTGTTCTGATCGGTGGTTGATGCCCGTACCAGTACAGGAATCGTCGTCAAACCAGCACGGCGAGCTGCACGCCAGCGACGCTCCCCAGCAATGAGCTCATAGGCCTCTTCATCGCCAGGCTCGCCGATCGGACGGACCAAGATCGGCTGGAGAACACCAAGTTCCCGGATCGAATCAGACAGTGATGCCAGATTCTCATCATCAAAGTGGACTCGGGGCTGATAGCTGTTGGGTTGAATCGACCCGATGGCCACTTCCCTGAGAATCCCATCCTCTCGTTCTGAAATCTCGCTGGGGATGAGGGCCCCAAGGCCCTTACCCAGCCCGCTTCGGCGCGCCATTGCTTACCTCCTTGGCCAAGTCTCGATAGGCCTTCGCTCCACGCGAGGAAGGATCGAATGTCGTGATGGGCTGGCCGAACGAGGGGGCCTCTGAGAGCCTCACGGTTCGGGGGATAATCGTCGAGCAGACTTGGTCCGGGAAGTGCTCCTTGACGTCTGCCGCAACATCTGCCGCCAGGCGTGTTCTTGCGTCGTACATCGTGAGGACGATCGTCGAGAGCTCGAGGTCCTGATTGAGGTTTCCCCCAACCAAGGCCAAGGTGGAGCGGAGTTGGCTCAGACCCTCAAGGGCGTAGTACTCGCACTGGATTGGTACAAGCACCTCGTCCGCTGCCGCCAATGCGTTGATTGTGATGAGACCAAGCGAAGGGGGGCAGTCGATCATGACGAAGTCGAAATCGTCGATAATACGGGCCAGGGCTCGCTTGAGGCGCATCTCACGGCTGAACGCCGGGACCAGCTCGATTTCTACTCCAGAGAGATCCAAGGTTGCTGGAGCAACGAAGAGGTTCTTGACGCTCGTTGGCTCGATGCAATCCTCAAGGGGATGTTCCCGCATAATCACGTCGTACATCGAGAATTCGAAATTCCGTCGCTCTATCCCTAGGCCGGTCGTGGCGTTGCCTTGAGGGTCAAGGTCGATCACGAGTACCCGATAGCCAAGTTCTGCCAGTCCAGCACCGAGATTGACTGTCGTGGTGGTCTTTCCGACGCCACCCTTCTGGTTGGCCACTGCAATAATGCGGGGAAGTTGGCGGACTGGGCGAGCTGAAGGCTCTTCGGAAATCACCGGCTCTTCGATACCCACAGCCTCATCAAGCTCATCGTCGTCGAGATCGGTCTCTGGGCTTAGAACGACGGGTGCCACATGCTCAGGAGAATCTTGAGCAGTCGGCTCTGTTGGGATGTCATCGTTCTCGATGATCCTGATACTGGCAGGTAATCCATCTCGGGGTCCTGGTGCCTCTGGGGTTTCGATTTCTACCCCGTCATTCACAGGCAGCTTCGACGCTTCGGGGGATTTCTCGACCCCGAACTGGTCATCTGACTTCACAGAGACCTCCAGTTCAGAGGGCATTTCGGTGCCTTTTTCTTCAGTGCCTCCCTGGTGGGGGGATTCTGACCGCAATGGCCTCTTCCAGATGGCCATCAGAGGGCGTTTCCAGAAGCGTTGATCACTGCGCCATCATCGCCTCTCCCAGTCCCCCCGTCAAGGGGAGACTCGATGTTCCACGTGAAACAACCAGTGGGGATAGGTCGCCAAGATGTTCCACGTGAAACATCCTCGCCATGATGGCCTCAGAACAATGGGCGCTTCGATGGGACGCCAACCCTCCTCGGGTAACGATCGGGACATGGTGTCATCAGCTTCATCAGTGCGTAGCGAGAAGCATTTTCAACCATGACCACAGGACTGAACCCCAGAAGTTCAAGTCCTTCAGCAGGCCACCGGGTTCCATCTCCCGTTTCTGCTTGTGGGGGTTCAGAAACAAGAAGATGAGATCCCACGCCCAGAAAACCTGCCGCACACTCCGCAAGTACTGGTGGTGCCCCAAAGGATCGTGCGACAACAAGGTCAAACGACCCTCGCAGGAGCGGGTCACGCGCTAATTCCTCAGCTCGACCACATTGAACGCTTACACGTCCTTCCAGGCCAAGGATCGCGACCTCCTCCTCAAGGAACTCGCAGCGGCGCGTTGAACCATCGAGAAGAGTCATTTCAGATTCTTGCCACGAGAGTGCGAGAATAAGTCCGGGAAGACCACCCCCTGAGCCAAGATCGACAACGCGAGGGGGTGGAGAAATCCCAGCAGCATCAAGCGCTGCCACAAATCCCAGCGAGTGCTCGTATTGACGCTCGAGTGGAGTGGGTCCGAGAAACCCGAGTTCCCGGCTTCGTCCCAGCGCCGCCAGCACATCAGCTGACGATGCCGAATTCATGGCCTGATCAGACCTCGGTGGGGCTCAGGACAATGTGTCGGCGGGCGTCTTCACCCTCCGAGCGTGTCGTCACACCCTCGATCTGGTTCGCTGCGTCATGGACGACCTTACGGTCAGCCGGCGACATCGGTTCCAGGGCCCGCTCCGCTCCTTCAGCGATTACCTCGACCGCCACCTGCTGGGTGAATCGGGTAAGGGCCTCAGACCGACGCTCGCGGTAGCGAGCAACATCGACCAGGATTCTGTCAGTCTTCGTCGGGTAGCGACCCTGAACCACGGTGCGAGTGACGTCCTGGAGTGCTGCAAGGGTGGTGCCGCGCGGACCAACCAGCATTCCAAGTCCCTCACCGTCCACAGCGAGCTCTACCGTTTCGTCATCAATGGGCCGGATGGCAACTGTCGCCTCGAGTTCCATGGTGCTCATAAGTCCTTCGAGGAACTCCTTCGCCACGGCTGCCTGCTCCTCAAGCGTCACGCCTTCTGCCATCTCATCCTCTTTCGACTCTCTGTTGGCGCCACCGGCGGGCGCCTTTTTTGCTCCTGCGGCAGCGCCGGCTGCCTTCTCCTTTGGCGCACGCTGCCGTCCGCCACCCTGGGGGGAATTTGATCGACTTTCGCCCCCCTGACCTCGGGATTCTTCCCGTGACCGTGAGTCGCCGCCCTGGCGGCCGCCACCCTGGCCACCCTTTGCCTTCGCGCGCCCGCCTCGGGAACGCTTTGGTCGTGGGGCTGACGGCATGACCCGTGCGCGAACACGAGCTTCAGCTCGAACTCGGCCAAACAAGCCAGTCTTTGGCTCAGTGATCACTTCAACTTCTGCGTCAGACAAGGCAATGCCCAACTGGTCAAGAGCCTTCAATCTTGCTTCTTCAACTGTCTTTCCAGTTACTTCAACCCATTCCACGTCTCAGCGGTCCTTCCGTTTGCGCTTGCCCTTCGAGCGGGTGGTGGGGTTGGCGCTTGGTTTGTTGGACCCCTCCTCCGCATCAGCAGCCTGGGTGGGCGTAGCGCCCTTGCCTGGCTTACCTGGCGGAAGCTCCCGTTCTTTCGATTCGCTTGACCCGCTTGAGGTCTTCGGCACGGACTTCGCCGCGACGACACCCACCGGCTGGTCGAGATTTCTGAAAATTGCCTCTTGGGTGACGATACGGATCACCGAGGAGACGACCATGTAGATAAGAACTGCTGCTGGAATCAAAAAATAGATATAAGCGAAGATTATCGGCATAAATTTCTGAATTGTCTGCATCTGTGAATTTGTCTGTGATGCAGCGTTTCTCTTGTTCATCCTTGACATCTGAATGTACTGAAGTGCCACAGCAAATGCCACAAGTGCGAAGAATGGAATCGCCGCCCAGATTGAGGAGTGGTGGTCGAAAGGCTTTAGTGCAAGGTCGATTCCGAATGACATCATCTTCCCACCACTTGCGATGAGATTGCAGTACATGTCGGATGACTGTGGAATATAGAGCGGTGTTATTTGCGTGTGTGTCAGCGTTAGATGACAGGCATCCGGAACTGTTATTCCATGCTTATCGGTATGAGTCAGCCCGCGGATGATGTCATAGAGGATGATGAGGAATGGGAATTGAATGAACATCGGGAGGCAGCCGCCGGCCGGGTTGACGCCTTCCTCCTTGTAGAGGCGCATCAACTCCTCATTCATCTGGGCTCTGTTCTCTGCTCCCTTGTACTTCTGTTGGAGCTTCTTGATTTCGGGCTGGACCCGCTGCATTGCAATCATCGACTTTGTGCTCTTGACGGTCAGTGGCGTTAAGACGCCCATGATCACGATCGTGAGCAGGGTGATGGCGATCGCATAGTTAGGGATGACGGCGTAAAACCAGGCCAAGATGGTGGCGAAGAGTTTGAAAACGGGCTGGAAGATCTGGCCCACCGAGTGAACGATGCTGTTTGCGATCAGTGGGTGGGAAAGGGCTTCATTCATCGGGGGACTCCGGTCTTGATGGGCACGGGGTCAAGCCCGTGGCTGCCGAGGGGATTACATCGAAGGATTCGCCAAATCGCCAAACCAGTTCCATGGATAAATCCATGAAACCCGATTGCCTCAGCCGCATACTCTGAGCAGCTCGGGGTGAATCGGCAGGGAGAAAGTTGGCCGGACCTTGCCGACTGATAGGCCCCAATTGCCTTGAGTGCCGCTCGACTAGGGAGGTTGGGTCCCTGATTGTCAGTCATTACCCCTCCTTGCTGTTTCCCCAGCTCGCTTCATGCAGCTCTTCAGGTTGTGGATAAGTTCTGTGTAGTTGAGGTTGATGACGCCTGCGTCAGTTCTGATCAAGTACGACCCATTGGTCACCCCTGGAGCGATTTCTTCAAGCGCACCACGTAAGCGACGTCGGATCAGATTCCTCTGCACAGCTCCACCACATCGCTTTGAGATTGCGAAACCAACGCTGGGTCGGCCGCCTTCTGTGTCCCCGGCAATGAACGAGGCGTGCAAGGGGCCGCTTCTCGCCCGACCATGCGGTTGGCGGAGAGCGACGAATGTTGATCGAGCCGTGATTGGGCCGACCGACCGGTGACCCATGAGGTCAGACAGTCAGCTTGTGGCGGCCCTTGAGGCGGCGCTGGCGAAGGATTGCTCGACCAGCCTTGGTCGACATACGGACCCGAAAGCCGTGTGTCTTGGACCTTTTCCGGGTGTTGGGTTGATAGGTGCGCTTCACAATTCTGACCTTCCGTTCTTGCGCCTCGTCTGGGGCTCTTGACTCTTGTCAAGAGTGCACCGCCAAACACAGCGCGTCGTGATCTCCCATGCTAGGCGCGGATTGGGTCGCGCCACTAGTCGAAATGATTCTTATCGGCTAGGTTCGACTCCCCACAGTGTTGGAGCGCGCTCCACACCTGTGGATTACTTTGTGGGAAACAGTGCGATATCTGAAAGGGGGGGTTAGGTGGAGGAACTTCAAGATCTGTGGACTCGATGTGCCTTATCACTTCGAGAATCTGTGTCAGACACTGTGTGGAACATGTTTCTCTCCCAGATCACCCCTGTGGAGATCTCTGGTGAAAACCTTGTAGTGAGTGTTCCCAATGCCGTGGTGAAGCGAAAGGTCACCGATCGCTTTGCCGGCCTCATTCAAGATGCCATCTCCGCTGAGACAGGCAAGAGACTTGAGTTGACCCTGATCGTTGTCCCCACCACCGATGACGAGAGTCCGACACCAGGTCTTGAAATCACCTCCACACAGGTCTCACCACCACGTGATCATCAGACCCCGCCCACGTCTTCCTCACGATCAACTGGATCGATACAACTCGATCCGCGGTTCACCTTTGATTCGTTTGTCCCCGCAGGTTCAAACCGGCTTGCCCTCGCAGCGGCTCAGACGGTGGCAGAGACCCCAGGTCGTTCCTACAACCCACTCTTCATTTATGGCGCTTCGGGTCTTGGCAAGACCCACCTCCTTCACGCGATTGGGAACTGGGTTGTTGAGAATTACCCGAACCATCGGGTGCTCTATGTCACCACTGAGACATTCCTGAATGACTTTGTTGACTCAATCAGGGTGAAGAACCCTCTTGCTTTCAAGAAGCATTATCGGGAGTGCGACGTGTTGCTGATCGATGATGTGCAGTTCATGCAGAACAAAGAGGGTCTGCAAGAGGAGCTCTTCCATACCTACAACACCCTTCATGGAGCTGGGAAGCAGATCGTCCTGACCTCCGATCGCCCTCCGAAGTCCATCGAAACCCTTGAAGATCGGCTGAGTAGCCGACTGATGTCGGGTTTGTTGGCGGAGATCGACCCACCAGACCTGGAAACCCGGCTCGCCATTCTCAGGACAAAAGCACAATCCGATGGCATCGTTCTGCCGGATGATGTTGGTGAATTCATAGCCACCAACGTCAAGGACAACATCCGTGAGCTCGAGGGCGCACTCATTCGGGTGATGGCCTTCACGTCACTGAGTGGGGAGCCTCTCTCACTTGAGTTGGCTCAGAGTGTCCTATCTGATATCGGAGCAGAGCCGAAGCACATCACTCCCGACATGATCCTGGAAGCTGTTTCTCAGAGCTACGGACTCACAATCGCCGAGCTGGTTGGACCCAGGAGGGCCCGCCCACTTGTCACAGCACGGCACGTGGCGATGTATCTGACTCGGAATTTGACCGAGTACAGCTATCCCTCCATTGGTCGGGTTTTCGGTGGGCGTGATCACTCAACCTGCATCAGCGCGGTCGAGAAGATCTCGAGCCAGATGAAAGAACGTCGCCAACTTTACGAGCAAGTCACCTCACTCATCCATCAGATCAAGGGGAATGGGTAGTTTCTGTGGAAAACTCCTCCTTACGTTGTTGGTCCCGGTCTCACAAGTTGGGGAGTGTGGTGGTATCCCTCCACAGGACAGTTGGGGTCACGTACATGCCTTGGAGAGTCGTCCACTCTCCTCTTTGGAGTTGTGGATCAAGAAACTTCGCTTGAACAGGGTGTTTTCGAAGTTCTCCCCAATCCACAGGACTTATTACAACTTCTCATTCTTTAAGCTTCACATCTGGTGTGGCGCTGAAACACACAGAAAGGAACCCACATCATGAAGTTCCGCTCAGAGCGAGACTCTCTTGTTGAAGCCCTCGCCACCGCAGGCCGAGCGGTTTCCAACCGCATGACAATGCCAGTACTCGCTGGTCTTCTCATCACATCGACCGAGAACCAACTCACCGTTACAGGCACCGACGGAGATCTTTCAGTTCAAGTGACCCTTGAGGTCATCGGAATCGACGACGGAACCGCAGTGATTCCTGCTCGGCTCGCCACCGATATCACCCGATCCCTTGAGCCTGGTGCGGTGACCTTCCACGCCGCACCCGACAAGGAAGAAGTTGAGATCTCGGCGGCCCGTTCGCAATTCACACTCCGCTCCTACCCAGTGGTGGAGTTCCCCGCTGTCTCACTCACAAGTGAATCCTCAGCACACATTCCATCAGGAACCCTCGCGGAAGCACTTCGCCAGGTGGTGCGGGCTTCTTCGAACGACGACGCACGGCCGCTTCTCACCGGAGTTCTCCTCACAGCAAGTAACGGGGGCCTAAGGTTGGTAGCAACTGACTCGTATCGGCTAGCCCTTCGGGACCTCGAGGGAGCTGATGGTGTCGTTGGTGACGAAGACATTCTTGTTCCCGCCAAGGCCCTCACGGAGCTTCAACGACTGGTCAACCCGGGCGATGAGGGCACTGTTGGTGTGACCACGACCGGGTCGGAGATCACATTCCATGTCGGGAACGTCTCAATTTCAACTCGACTCATCAGTGGTTCCTACCCCGATTATCGCCAACTCATCCCTGAGTCATATCCCAACACCCTCCACCTTGGGAAGGAAACCCTTGTCGGTGCCCTCCGCCGAGTTCGCCTCCTGGTAAAAGACAACACAACACCAGTCCGCCTCTCGATGCGAGCTGGCGGAGTGGACCTCAAGGTCGTCTCTCAAGAGGTTGGTGAGGGAACTGAAACGGTCGATGGTGACTACACCGGTGAAGATCTCACTATTGCCTTCAACCCCAGTTACCTCATCGAGGGAATTGAGGCGGTGGCGGGCGACGAAGTGATTATTGAGACCTCAGACGCCACGAGGCCAGCAACTGTTCGAAGCGGTGAGGCTGATAGTTATCGATACCTCCTCATGCCAGTGCGCGTTTCATGATCTCGGCCTAGGGGTACCGCGATGGGGCTTCACAGGCTCGAGATCACCTCGTTTCGAGCGTTTGATTCGGCGACCTTCGAACCCGATCCCGAAGGAACCACCGTTCTGATCGGTCCCAACGGAACCGGAAAGACCTCAATTCTCGAAGCTGTTGGCTATCTGGGTCTCGGACGTTCTCTGCGCGGTAGCCCTCGGGAGGCAATGGTTCGCAATGGAGCGCCAACGTCCATCATCCGAGCGGAGCTGAGTTTCTCTGAACGCGACGTCCTTGTTGAAGCAGAACTCGTTCGCTCGGGCCGCTCAAGAATCCAAATAAACCGCCAGGCCGCCAAGACGCGACGGGATTTGGCAAATGCCGTACCAGTGACATCATTTTTTCCTGGTGACCTCGATGTCGTACAAGGCGGTCCGGCTGGGCGCCGAAATCTCCTGGACGACGCACTGAGCCTCCTTGACCCAGCCGCTGGAGCACTCATTGAGGAGGTCGACAAGGTCCTTCGACAGAGAAATGCCCTTCTCAAGAGTTCTGGTGGTCGGTTGACCGCCGAGGTTGAGACCACTCTTGATATCTGGGACGACCGACTGAGTGTCGTTGGGGATCGCCTTGGTGCAGCGCGAATGACCCTCCTGGAATCCCTCACACAGCCCATCGATCAGGCGTACACAGCGCTTTCGGGAGAAGCACCCGACGGCGTTGCCGTTGTGACCTACGAGTCGTCCACCCCTGACGGCGTCGCAGCCAGCCTGAAAGCGAGTCGCCGCGACGATCTTCGTCGCGGACTCACCACACTGGGCCCCCATCGCGACGACATCGGGCTTCGCCTTGAAGGAAGAGACGCCAGAACGCAGGCATCTCAAGGCGAGCAGCGAACCTTCGCCCTTGCTCTGCGTCTTGCTATCCACCTAGCGGCTCGCGAAAGACGAGGTGAGGCACCTATTTTGCTCCTTGACGACGTCTTCAGCGAACTCGATCCCGGTCGTTCGCGTCGACTCATCAACGAGCTTCCGCCAGGTCAGGCTTTGGTGACAACAGCGGCCCCCCTTCCCGAGGGGATTCACCCGGCGATGACCCTTGACGTCACCAGCCTCCTTGGGGGGTTGTGATGGCCCGACGCCGAAGAAATGAAGGACCCATCGCGCTCGGGACCTCACTCCAACAGGTTGCGGGTCGGATTACAAAGATAAATCTTCTCGGGATGTCAGCGATCCAAGACGTGTGGAATTCAGTTGTTGAAGAGACCGTTGCGCTCCACGCGCAACCCCTTCGCCTCGATCAATCGACTCTTGTGGTGGCGGTCGATCGACCGGTTTGGGCAACACAAATCCGCCTGCTCTCCTCTGGAATTATCACCAAACTCGCCGAGTTGGGCATCGATGGCGTGACGGCGGTCGAGGTAGTGGTGAGGAGTGCTGAGCAACCCCGGAACTGAGTCATCCGTGCGATAGGATCGGGTCAGAGAGAAGGCCTTCACAAGGTGGTGCGCGCCCGAACCGGGCGACATTGTGATGAGCCGAGGGGAGCTGTGTGGCAAAGGCCGAGAGCAAGGAGACGTCCTCCTACAGCGCGAGTGACATCACCGTCCTGGAGGGCCTTGAGCCTGTCCGGAAGCGCCCCGGCATGTACATCGGCTCCACTGGGCCAACGGGTCTTCACCACCTCATCTGGGAAGTTGTCGACAACGCGGTTGACGAAGCCATGGCTGGTCACTGCACTCACATCGAAGTGACTCTTCTCGCCGATGGCGGCTGCAAGGTTTCTGACGATGGTCGTGGCATTCCAGTCGACCCGCACCCTCAATATCCAGGAAAGACCGCCGCCGAGATCGTTCTCACGGTCCTGCACGCTGGCGGCAAGTTTGGCGGTGGCGGCTACAAGGTCTCCGGCGGGCTCCACGGGGTGGGGATCTCCGTCGTCAACGCATTGTCGACCGATCTCAAGCTTGAGATCGATCGTGATTCGAAGCATCACGTGCTTGAGTTCGCTCAGGGTGGTGTGGTGCAGGGACCAATGCAGGTCGTCGGTGAGGCACCGAACAATCGGACGGGAACCACCGTCACGTTTTATCCCGATCCAGGAATTTTCGAGGAGATTGAATTCCGAGCTCAGACAATCCTTGAGCGTCTTCAGATCATGGCCTTCCTCAACAAGGGGCTTGAGATCCAATTCACCGATGAGCGTGTGGGTCGAAAGGCAACCGAGACCTTCAAGTACAACGGCGGCATCGTTGACTACGTCAAGCATCTCAACGCCGCCAAGGAATCACTGTTCAAAAAAGTCGCTTCGTATGAGGTGGTTGAGGAGACCATGGAGGTCGAAGTGGCCCTCCAGTGGAACACCTCCTACAACGATTCGATCCACTCTTTCGCCAATGGAATTTCCACCATTGAAGGCGGGATGCACGAAGAAGGGTTCCGCTCAGCCCTCACCAACGTGGTGAACAAGTACGCGCGGGCC
Organism: Actinomycetes bacterium; assembly: GCA_037142475.1. Classification (GTDB taxonomy): domain Bacteria; phylum Actinomycetota; class Acidimicrobiia; order Acidimicrobiales; family RAAP-2; genus CAIUMH01. Next base: position 3,850 of record JBAXAR010000007.1, on the reverse strand, counting down.
AAGGGGACCCTGAAGGAGAAGGATGACAACCTCACCGGTGAGGACATCCGAGAGGGTCTGACCGCCATTATTTCGGTCCGGCTCGCCGAGCCGCAGTTCGAAGGTCAGACAAAGGCGAAGTTGGGCAATGTCCCAATGCGATCCCTGGTGCAGAAGGCGACCAACGCAAAGCTTGTTGAGTGGTTCGAGGAGAACCCACGCGAGGCAAACCAAGTTCTCCAGAAGGCGATGCTCGCGGCTCGTGCCCGAGTCGCCGCACGATCTGCTCGCGACCTGACCCGCCGAAAGTCGGCTCTTGATGGCGCCGGTCTCCCTGGAAAACTGGTCGACTGTTCAGGAAGAGACCCTCGGGATTCCGAAATCTTCATTGTCGAGGGCAACTCAGCTGGTGGTTCCGCCAAGGACGCTCGAAACCCCCGCACACAAGCGATCCTTCCCATTCGAGGAAAGATCCTCAATGTTGAGCGGGCCCGCATCGACAAGATGCTCAAGAACACAGAGATTCAGGCATTGATTGCTGCGATCGGCGCCGGTTTGGCAGAAGACTTCGATCTCGAGAAGATCAGGTACCACAAGATCATTCTCCTGGCAGATGCCGATGTTGACGGAAGTCACATCCGGACACTCCTGCTCACCTTCTTCTTCCGTCAAATGAAGCCCCTTGTCGAGGCCGGCCATGTGTACGTCGCTCAGCCACCGCTGTACTCGACACTGGTTGGCAAAGAAAAGTCCTACCTCAAGGACGACACAGCCAAAGCCGCCTTCCTCGCTGCTCATCCTGACCACAAGAACGACTTCCAGCGCCTCAAAGGTCTTGGTGAAATGGACTACGACGAGCTCCGCGAGACGACGATGGATCCAACCAAGCGCTCACTGCTCCAGATCAACGTGGAACAAGCAGCCCTTGCTGACGAGGTCTGCAGCGTCTTGATGGGCGAAGACGTTGAGTTACGAAGGAACTTCATCCAGAAGAACGCGAAGGACGTCCGCTTCCTCGACATCTGAGGAGCAAAGGGAACCATATGGCACGCAAGAAGAACACAGACGAGCCGACTCCTGACGAGGAGGCCGCGGTCGAGGGTTATATCCAGCCGATCGAGATCCAAGAGGAAATGGAGCGATCCTTCCTCGAGTACTCCATGTCGGTCATCGTCAGTCGAGCCCTGCCTGACGTCCGAGACGGACTCAAGCCAGTTCACCGTCGGATCCTGTACTCAATGTTCGCCCAGGGCCTCCGGCCTGACCGACCACACACAAAGTGCGCCAAGGTCGTTGGTGAGGTCATGGGTACCTACCACCCACACGGTGACACGGCGATCTACGACGCCCTCGTCCGGATGGTCCAGGACTTCTCGATGCGGCATCCCCTCATCGATGGACACGGCAACTTCGGTGGTACCGGTCCAGACGAGGGTGCAGCGGCAATGCGGTACACCGAGTGTCGCCTCGCCCCCCTTGCTCTCGAGCTCATGGCGGGAATCGATGAAGAGACCGTCGACTTCACCGCCAACTACGACAACACCGATGAAGAGCCCACCGTGCTGCCGGCTCGGTACCCCAACCTCCTCGTCAATGGCTCACAGGGCATCGCGGTGGGTATGGCCACCAACATCCCGCCACACAACCTCGGCGAGATCATTGACGCCACCTTGTATCTCTTGGATCACCCGGAGGCGACCCCCGACGATTTGATGGTCTTCGTCAAGGGGCCAGACTTCCCAACCGGAGCACAGATCCTTGGTCGCCAAGGCATTCTCGACGCTTTCCGCACCGGCCGAGGATCGGTGAAGATGCGCGCCGTCGCCGAGATCGAGGAGTCCCGCGGGGACACCCGGATCGTCGTCACCGAGTTCCCTTTCCAGGTGTCGGTTGAGGCGATTGAAGAGAAAATCCACGATCTGGTGAAGGCGGGGGAACTCGACGGGATTTCTGCGCTTCAGAACGACTCCGCTGGTCGCAAGCCGCGTTTGGTGATCAAGCTCAAGCGTGACGCCAATGCCAATGTGGTGCTGAACAAGCTCTACAAGATGACGTCACTTCAGACGTCCTTCGGGGTCAACACCCTGGCGCTGGTTGATGGCGTGCCCCGAACACTCAACCTGGCGCAGGTGCTCACCCACTACGTCGCCCACCAGGTCGAGGTCGTCACGCGGCGGACGCAGTTCCGACTCGATAAGGCACTCCGCCGGGCCCACATCGTCGAAGGTCTCCTCCGAGCGATCGACATGCTCGACGCCGTCATCGCCACGATCCGGGCATCCGACGATCGCCCAGCAGCACTCCAAGCCCTCATCGCCGACCCCTTCAGCTTCTCCGAAGAGCAGGGCAAGCACATCTTGGACATGACCCTCGGTCGACTCACAAGGCTTGGCCGGACCGACCTCGACGACGAGATGACAAAGCTCCGGGAAGAAATCACCGGCTTCGAGCTGATTTTGAATGACGAAGTGATCCTTCGTGGAGTGATCCGGACCGAGATGACTGAGGTCCGCGACAAGTTCGCCAACCCGCGTCGCTCGATGGTGACCCACGACCCAGGCGAACTGGGTGTCGAGGACCTCATCGATGACGAGGAGTGCGTCGTCACGATGACCAAGGCCGGTTACATCAAGTCGGTGGCCGCTGACGCATTCCGGACACAGGGTCGTGGTGGCCGTGGCGTCAAGGGATCCACCCTGAAGGACGAAGACCTGATCACTCAGGTGATCCACACCTCGAGTCATGCCTACCTTCTGCTCTTCTCAAACAAGGGCAAGGTCTACCGGCTCCGTGGCCACGAAATCCCCATGAAGGAGAGGGCGGCCAAGGGAACCGCCATCGTCAACCTCCTCAACCTTTCGCCATCGGAGACCATTGAGGCGATCGTGTCGACACGAGAGTTCCCCGAGAACTCATCACTTGTTTTCGCCACGAAGCTGGGCCAGGTCAAAAAGACTCCGTTTAGCGAGTACGACAAGTCCCGCCGTGAGGGATTTATTGCCATCTCGCTTCGCGAGGGCGACGAGTTGATGAGGGTGGTTGAGACGCAGCCGGACGATGACTGCTTCATCGTCACGGCGAAGGGAATGACAATCCGTTTCTCGGCGTCTGACGTGAGAAACATGGGTCGTTCCGCCGGTGGCGTCCGCGGCATCAGGCTCAAGGAAGGCGACACCGTCGTCAGCCTTGACGTGGCGTCCGACGAAGCGGACATCCTCTTGGTCACCGATGCCGGTTACGGGAAGCGCACCAAGCTTGAGCGATTCAATGTTCAGGCACGAGGTGGCCAGGGAGTCCGGGGTATCAAGCTCACCGCGGCTCGAGGTCGAGTGGTCAGCGCCTTCATGGTCAGCCTTGATGAGGAGATCCTCCTCGTTTCCTCGGGAGGGGTCCTGATAAGGATGCCGGTGCGCGAAATTGCGTCCCAGGGTCGTGACGCAACCGGAGTCCGAGTCATGAACCTCGATGACGGACAAGTGGTGGCTGCAGTGACCAAGGTTGCCGAGGAGAGTCCCTCCGAGGAGGTCTAACCCTCGGGTTGGACGAAATCGGTGGTGTCGGACGTCGCGAGGCGACCGAGAAGACGCACCAGGGTCTCTGCGGGCTGAGCGCCCGGAATGGCGAACTGACCGTCGATGACAAAGGTGGGCACCCCGGTGAATCCTGATTCGGCCGCCATGGCTTCATCGGCTCTGACATCCTCGGCGAAGGCGTCACCTTCGAGAAGCGCCGTGATCTCGTCGGCGTCAAGGCCGATCTCGACACCAAGGCGAAGGAGTACGTCCGGGTCGCTGATACGGAGGCTCTCGGTGAAATAGGCGGCGAAGAGGCGCTCGGCGGCTGCGCGCGCCGCGGCGGGGGTGGTTGCGGT
>JBAXAR010000006.1:0-39480 GCA_037142475.1 Actinomycetes bacterium | reverse complement strand
GACCACCCAGAGTCGGCAGCCATACGTGCGGCCAACTCAGGCAGCAGTTTTGAGGCGTTCCCGCCGCCCCCTCGATGGAGAGGAAGCCCATGGCAGAGCAGAAGAAGGTGTCCCGTGTCTTGCGATTTTGATGGTGTTGCTACTTCGACCTCGATCGCGCAGGCGGCTCCGTCGACAGTTCTCATGTCAGACGAAGCGGAGCGCTCGGGCTCCCGACCGCTCAGATCCCGAGCTGCTGCGCCAGCAATTCGCGGTGGTAGGCAGGGTCACCAAAGAGAAGCTCGGATGACTTCGCCCGCTTGAAATAAAGGTGGGCGTGGTGCTCCCAGGTGAAGCCGATGCCTCCGTGAATCTGGATGTTCTCACTCGCAGCGTGGAAGTACGCCTCAGAGCAGTACGACTTGGCAAGGCTGGCAACGACGGGCAGTTCCTCGTTGTCCTCGGCTGCAGCCCACCCTGCGTAGTACGCAGCCGACTTCGCTGATTCGACCTCGAGGAGCATGTCCGCACACTTGTGCTTGATCGCCTGGAACGAGCCGATGGGCCGACCGAACTGGATCCGGTTCTTGGCATAATCAACCGCGTTATCCAAGCAACGTTGTGCTCCACCGACCTGCTCGGCAGCCAAGGCCACTGCGGCCAACTGAAGCGTCTTTTCAAGGCCAGCGGCGGCCCCGCCATCGACACCGATGAGCGTTGCCGGCGTGTCCGAGAAGGTCAACTCGGCTTGCTTGCGTGTCTGATCCATCGTCGAGAGTGCTGTCGCCGAGAAGCCAGGGGCTCCAGCTTCAACCGCAAAGAGGCTGAGTCCAGCATCAGTCCGGGCTGCGACAAGGATCAGCGAGGCAGTGTGACCATCGAGAACGTAACTCTTCACACCGTTGAGCACCCACCCTTCACCGCTCTTGGTCGCCGGGAGGCTGATGGCATCGAGTTCCCACTTGCCGGACGGCTCAGTGATTGCCAGCGTTGCGATGGTCTCGCCACTGGCGATGCCTGGCAGGTATTCCGACTTGGCAGCGTCGTCGCCGCTGGTCAGCAGGGCGTTGGCTGCGAGAGCCACGGTTGAGAAGTAGGGGGCGCACAGCAGCGCAGCGCCCATCTCCTCGAGAACGACGATGAGCTCGACGTAACTGAAGCCAGCCCCACCGAACTCTTCGGGAATCGTCAGGGCCTGCAGACCAAGCTGCTCTGCCATCTGCGACCAGACAGCGGCGTCATAGCCTTCGGTGGTCGCCATCAGGCGACGGACCTCTGTCTCGGGTGACTTCTCCTGCAGGAACTTAGTTACCATCCGGCGCAGTTCGTCCTGCTCCTCATTGAAGGCGAAGTTCATTGGTCGTCCCGCTTCCTTGGCTCGATCGATACGTGGTGGTCACCCGCCGGGCGCACACCGTTCTTTTGTTTACTACAGACCCCATCGCACTGACCAACAGAAGGCCCCTCCCATGGCATGACGAAGAGGGTGCCTCGTCGCCCCCGGTGGCATTGTGAGATCCTCTCTATGTGCTCAGTAACGAGATGATCTACAGCGATGCGACCTGTGAACTCCACCGGACGGTAGTTGGTCCTTTCGAGAATAACGTGTACATCTTGCGGTGCCGCCAGACGGGCGACGCCGTTCTTATCGACGCCGCCGACGAGCACGACTACCTCCTCGAGTTGTCGCGTCAACTCGGGGTGCGATCGGTTCTCGAGACCCATGGGCATCATGATCACATCCAGGCAGTTCCGGCGATGCGAGAAGCAGGGATCGAGGTTGCCGTTACGGCGGCCGATTCATCAATGCTCCCCTCCTATGACCTCATCCTCGAGGACGACTCAGTGATCGAGGTTGGATCCCTCCGGATCGCCACCGTTGCCACCCCGGGCCACACTCCTGGTTCGATGTGCTTCTCCGTAGCCGGGACACCGCTGCTCTTCTCGGGTGACACGCTGTTCCCCGGTGGTCCCGGAGCGACGAAGTTCCCCGGGAGCAGCTTCACTGAGATCATCGGATCCATCGAAGAGCGCCTCTTCGGAGTGTTCCCCTCGGAGACAATCGTGCTTCCCGGACATGGTTTGGCGACGTCGATCGGCGAGGAATCTCCCCATCTCGAGGAGTGGATCACTCGAGGCTGGTGAGCCCCGGTCGCAAATCCCGACCAAAACGCTAGTGTTTAGTCGTGACCACTCCACTTCTCGAGATCAATGACCTCCACGTCGAGGCTGACGGCATTGCGATCCTCAAGGGGGTGAACCTCACTGTCGGTGAAGGTGAAGTGCATGCCCTCATGGGACCCAACGGTGCAGGGAAGTCAACCCTGGCCTCGGTTCTGATGGCCAGCCCCGCCTACAGCGTGACCCAAGGTTCAATTCGCTTCAAGGGCGAAGACGTCACCGCTTGGTCGACCGATGTTCGGGCGAAGGCTGGCATGTTCCTGGCGTTCCAGCACCCCGAGGCCATTGGCGGTGTCTCGGTGATTCAGTTCCTCCGGCAGGCCGTCGCCGCTCGTCGCAACCTCGAGGAACTCAGCGTCCTCGAAGTACGCCTCGAGATGGGCGAGTGGATGGATCGGCTCAAGATGGACCCCGCCTTCGCCGAAAGACATCTCAACGAGGGCTTCTCGGGCGGAGAGCGCAAGAGGAATGAAATTCTCCAGATGGCGATGCTTGATCCCGCCCTGGCCATCCTTGACGAGACTGATTCCGGCCTCGACATCGACGCCCTCCAGATCGTTGCCGGTGGCGTGGCGACCGTTCGAGCTCAGCGCCCGGAGCTTGGGATTCTGGTCGTCACCCACTACCAGCGCCTTCTCGCCCAACTCGCTCCCGATCACGTGCATCTCCTCGTCGATGGACGAATCGCAGCTTCCGGAGGTGCGGAGTTGGCAGCCGAGATCGAGGCCAACGGCTACGAGCAGTGGCGAGCGTGAGCGCTGACGGAGTACTCGACGTAGCACTGGTGAAGAAAGATTTCCCCCTGCTCGATCGAGTGATCAACGGCCACAGGATCGTCTACCTCGATACCGCTGCGTCGTCACTCCCGCCTCACGCAGTCGTCGAAGCGATGGCGTCCTACTACGAGACGACCCACGCCAACGTCCATCGCGGCGTCTATGCCACTGCTGAGGAGGCCACTCACCTCTTTGAAGGAGCACGCAGCGTCATCGGTCGATTCATCGGTGCTCCGGAGCCAACCCGAGAGATCGTCTTCACGAAAAACACGACAGAGTCGATCAACCTGCTTGCGGGATCATGGGGTTCCAGCAATCTCCATGAGGGTGACGCTGTGGTCCTCTCGATCATGGAGCATCACGCCAATATCGTTCCCTGGCAGATGCTGGCTGAGCGGATCGGCTTCGAGATCCGATGGATCGGAGTCGACAGCGACTTCAGGCTCGATCTTGACGAGCTTGACGTCCTCCTCGACGGGGCGAAGCTCCTGAGCGTGACTGCCGTGTCCAACGTCCTCGGGACGATCAACCCCATCGCTGAGTTGGCGGCCCGTGCCCACGCAGCCGGCGCGCTCATCCACGTCGATGGAGCGCAATCAGTCCCGCACGCCTCGGTGAACGTCACCGAACTCGACATTGACTTTCTCTCATTTTCTGGGCACAAGATGCTGGGCCCGACAGGCATCGGCGTCCTATGGGGACGAGCTGGTCTGTTGGCTTCTATGCCCCCGTTCCTTGGTGGAGGAGGGATGATCCTCGACGTCCGCACCGACCGATTCCTTGCCGCCGAGGCCCCGCAGAGGTTCGAGGCAGGTACGCCCCCTATTGCCGCCGCCATCGGGCTCGCAGCGGCGGTCCGGTACCTCGAGGGGATCGGAATGGACAAGATCCGAGAGCACGAGATCTCGATAACAACGTCCGCCATGACAGCCCTTACCGACCGCTTCGGCGAAGCAATCACCGTGCACGGCCCCTCTGCGGGAACCGACCGCGGTGGCGTCATCTCCTTTACCCTCGGTGACGTCCACGCCCATGACATCGCACAGATCCTCGACTCGGTTGGAGTCTGCGTGAGACCTGGCCACCACTGTGCGAAGCCACTCATGCGCCATCTCGGTGTTCCTGCCACTGCCCGAGCGTCGTTCGGCCTCTACAACGATCTCGACGATGTCGCCGTCCTCGTCGACGGGCTTGAGCAGGCCGCTAAGTTGTTTGCGTGACCAACGACACTCGGTACCATGGCTGAACTCGAGGAGCTCTACCGCGAGATCATCCTCGATCATTACCGCTCCCCCCGGAACAGGGGCGAGCTGACCGACGAGAGAGCCATTCGGGTCGAGGGTTTCAACCCCCTGTGCGGCGACGAGATCGTCGTCACAATCCTCGTCGATGATGGCCTGCTGAGCGACATCAAGATCGGTGGCCAGGGCTGCTCGATTAGTCAGTCGTCAGCGTCGCTTATGTCGGCGGCCGTCAAGGGGAAGAGCATCGAGCAGGTGCGCCAAGCCATCGACACCTTCAAAAGGCTGATGACAGTCCACGAAGCCCAGCTGGAGGATTCAGAAGTCGCCACGGAGCCTGAGCCGGTCGACCTTCGCTCACTCGGCGAACTCGCTGCTCTTCAGGGAGTCGTGAAATTCCCGGTGCGGATCAAGTGCGCCACGCTCAGTTGGAACACCTTGGTTCAGTGCCTCGAGGAAGCCGGCGTCTGACCACACCTTCTCCTGCGGTCTTACGCAGGAGCACAAGGGGTTGGATCAAAGGACGGAGGAGCAGGAGCCGTTGTCGGAGGGGTTCGGGATTCGGTTGACCCGCTGACGTCTCCTGATCCTGAGGGCGAGGTTCCCTTTGGTGCAAGAGCGGCCTGGGTGGTCGGCGTAATCACCGGGGGCATGGGTGTCTGTAGAGACGAATTGGGAGCTGGACTCGTCGGTCGCATGAGCTGGTCTCCAAAAATCGATGTCAGCATTTCTTGCGCCGAGGGCTGTCCAGCGAAGAGGACGTCACCCCACGGTGCGACGTAGCCGACATTCGTTGTCGGGAGCGTCTGAGTCTGGATCGCGTTGGGATCGAGGCTGTGAAAGCGAACCGCCAGCCCGATGAGTTCGTTCAGACCCAGCCTCTTGTCGATCACCACTCCTTGAGGGATCGAGCCAAGGAAGGCGTTCAGCGTCAGCGGGTTGTACTTCGACTTCGCCGCGTTGATCATCGACCTCAAGAAGGTGCCTTGGCGCTCGATACGACCGAAGTCACTTGAGCCATCGCCGTGCCAGTAGCCGTTGGCGTAGTACTCGTAGTGGCGACTTCTCGCGACGCCGAGAGCTTGAGTCCCGTTGAGGAGCTGGCAGCCGGATTGCGTGATGGCGAGCCCCGAATAAGCGTCACGAGCGGGATAGGGGAAGTTCATCCAGACGCCGCCCAGAGCGTCAGTGGCGCCAACAAATCCCGAGAAGTTGACTTGCGCCACATGGTTGATGGGTATCCCGAAATTTGCTTCGATCACTTCAACCAGCCCGTTAGGTCCGCCGGAATACGCCGTGTTGATCCGATTGAACCGTCCCAGCTGTGAGGCGAGGGGGCCAGTGGTGATCAAGGTGTCGCGAGGGATTGACAGGATCGAGATCGTCTGGCGCTTCGGATCGACGTGCCAGACCATAATCACGTCGCTTCGCTGCCCTTGGACGTCTGCGGTTGAACCCGCCTGCGCCGCCATCGGCCCGGTGAGACCAGATCGTGAATCAGAACCCAGAACGAGGAAGTTCACAGGCTGTCCTGCGACGACGGCCGCCTCCGCCGACACGTTGACTGATCCGATCTGGCCAAACCGATAGCGAAGGTAGAGCCATGAGCCACCGCTGATCCCCAAGATGAGGAGAACGACGACAAGGAGCAGTGCCATCATTCTCCGGCGGCGCACTCGGGCCGAGGACCGACGTCGAGACTGCCCTGAGACAGCGTCAGGCTGACTCTGGCGAGAAGCGGGATGTCTCGGGTTCGGCGTGCTTCGTTCGCGCCGTGAGGGCTGCATCTCGCTGCCCAATCGCCGGAGTCCGTCGAGATCAGACCGTCGAGATCTCGACGAGCGCCGCTGGTCGTCGTCGGTCGCCATCCGCTGAACCTACCAAGGCCCTGATGGGAACCTAGGGCACCTCTTGAGGAGCCGGAGGGGTCCGTGAATCCTCAGACCCCGAACGCCGCGTAACCGGTCTTTTCGAGCTCTCCGGCGAGTTCCGGGCCGCCGGTCTGCTGGATTCGTCCGTCGACAAGGACATGAATCATGTCCGGATGAAGTTCATCGAGCAGGCGACGGAAGTGCGTGATCGCGAGGACTCCAAGGCCCCATTCGGTGGTGGCAGATTCGATCCGTCGAGACACTGCACCGAGCGCATCGACATCGAGCCCCGAGTCGATCTCGTCGAGGATGCAGATCGCCGGTCGAAGTGCCGCCAGTTGGACGACCTCATTCCGCTTGGCCTCGCCACCTGAGAGATCGACGTTGAGTGCTCGATGAAGGAGATCTGGACGGAGTCCCACCACTTCGGCCTCTTGCTTGAGCCGCTCCACGACCTCTTCCGCCGGAACGCCAGCCGCAACCATGGCGTCGGCCAAGCTCACGCCGGGGACCTCGATGGGCTGCTGAAGTGCCAGGAACAGACCCGCCCTTGCTCGCTCATGGGCGGGTGCCTCGGCAAGCTCGACACCGTCAAGAGTGATCGATCCACCCGTGATCACCGTCCCGGGTCGCCCCATCAGAGCGTGGGCAAGCGTGGACTTGCCCGACCCGTTCGGTCCCATGATGACGTGGACTTCGCCACTGCGCACCTCGAGATTCACGCCCTTGAGTACCTCTCGGCCGGCCACCGATGCAGTGAGCGAACTCACCTTGAGAAGATGATCAGTCACGGAAGTTCGACCTCGACTTCGCCGTCACGAACCGTGGCGACATAGGTGGCAATGGGCTTGGTTGCAGGAAATGAGCGGGGCTCACCGGTCGTGAGGTCGAACATCGCACCGTGGCGAGCGCACTCGATTTCCTTGTCGGCAACCATGACTTCACCTTCCGAGAGCGAGAAGTCCTCATGGCTACAGCGATCGGCGACGCAAAACACGTCGTCGCCAATACGAGCCACGGCCAAGCGAACACCGTCAATGTCGATGCGAGACGCCGTTCCTTCCACGAGATCATCGAGTGAGCAGAGTCGGACGGTGGTCATGAGATCTCCAAGCCTTCGAACCGCTCGTTGAGGACCGCAGCGACGAAATCCGTGGCGCCGGGCAATGCCGTCTTGTCGAGAAGGTCAGCGAAGAAGCCTCGAACAAGGAGTCGTTCGGCTTCGTTGGGGTTGATCCCGCGAGATTCCAGGTAGTAACGCTGGTCTTCGTCGATCGGACCGACCGTCGAGGCGTGACTACACCGGACATCGTTCTCTGCAATGTCAAGGTTCGGCACGCTGTCGGCGTGCGCCTCCTTCGACAGCACCAAGTTGTGGTTGGTCTGGGTGGCGTTGGAACGCACGGCTCCGTTCTGCATCTTGATCAGCCCCGTGTACACCGATCGCGACGATCCAGTCACCGCCCCCTTGCAAAGCAGATCACTGATGGTCTTGGGCGCAGCATGATCCTGCTTGGTGCGGAGGTCATGGACCTGATCACCCTCTCCGAGGTACGTTGACCGCAAAATGCTCGAGGCGCCTTGGCCCGCAAGCACCGCATCAGTCCTGCATCGGTCGTAGGCGGCACCGATCCCCGCAGTGAACTGGGCGATGTTGGCATCTCGCCCGACCGTTGCCTGGATGGTCGCAAGGTGCCATGCCGAACGGTCGAGCACCTGGATGGACCCGTATCGGAGGTTCGCCCCGTCCCCGACGGCTATCTCGGCCACAGGGACGTTGAGGGCACCATCATTCCCGCCGCACGAAACCTCGATGACCGTTGCCGAGGACCCCTCGGCCATTCGAATGATCGTCCTTGAGAATGTTGCACCCTCCCCAATCTCATGGATCACAAGGATCGGCGTGGCCACCATGGCTCCCCGACTCACATCAATCACGAGAGCATCTGGGAGATTGGCTGTGTTGAAGGCGACGATGGCCTCATCGTCTTGAGCAACAGATCCGAGGATCCCCTCACCTTCGCCGTGGCTCGAAACTGACGAAATCGAGACACCTGCTGGGGTGGCTGGCAGGGCCCGGGGGACGCCACCTGACACAGTGATGCGGGTGCACTCCAATGAATCGAGTCCCTCAAGGAGAGGCGCCATCGGCACACCCGAGGGCAGGCTTCGGGAGTAGGCGGCCAGATTGAGGTCTCCAATCGGCGAGTAACGCCAGACTTCTTCACGAGCGTCTGGCATTCCGAGGGCATCGAACGACGAACGTGCCGTAGCTCGCCGCTCCACGAACCATCCCGGTCCCCCCAGATCAGAGGTGGCGTCAGGGGTCAGAAGCGACAAGCGAAATCCTTTCGAGAACCGACCCGATAGCCGGGTTTGAGGACTTCCTTAGTGTAGTGCCGACCCCCCACGTTCCGATCCGCTCCAAGGCTCATGCGCATCTAGGCTCGTGGAGATGCCAAGCAAAGGAGCAAGGTGACGCCCATGCCGTTTGAATCAACCGTGCTGTCGATCCACCGGGACGACAATGTTGCAACCATCTGGCTCGATCGACCCGAGGCACGCAATGCCATGGGTCCTGAGTTCTGGGTCGACCTTCCTCGCGCCGTCGCCGACCTCGACGCCGACGATGAGATCCGCTGCATCGTCATCGCTGCACGCGGGCCTCATTTCTCCGTTGGCCTCGACCTCAAAGCCATGGGAGCCGGCCTCCTCGGCGGCGGAGAGAGGGGCTCCTCAAGCCAGGCGGTGAAGAATGCCAACTTGCACACTCAGATTCGGTCGATGCAGGACTCAATCACTTCGGTCGCCGCGTGCACGAAGCCAGTCATCGCCGCCATCCACGGCTACTGCATCGGAGGAGGAGTCGACCTCATCGCTGCCTGCGACATCAGGCTGTCGTCAGCCGATGCCGTGTATTCCGTGCGCGAGGCAAAGGTGGCGATCGTCGCCGATATCGGAAGCCTCCAGCGGCTCCCGCGCATCATCGGCATGGGTCATGTTGCCGAGCTCGCCCTTTCCGGCAAGGACATCTCGGCTCGGCGGGCAGAGGCAATCGGCCTCGTCAATGACGCTGAGGGTGACGCTGATGCCGTCTTCGCTCGCGCGCTCGAGCTGGCACGAGAGATCGCCGCAAACTCCCCCCTTGCTGTTCAGGGGACGAAGGCAGTCCTTGCCGCTGGCGATGGGAAGACGATCCAAGAGGGCCTCGACTACGTGGCAGCGTGGAACACCATGTTCATCTCCTCGAACGACCTCGGCGAGGCGATGGCCTCGTTCATCGAGAAGCGCCCTGCTCGCTACAGCGGCACCTGAGCAGCGCTCATCGTCCGAACTTCCACCATCGTCGACCCCGCTTTGCCACCTCGGGGCCATCATGCTGACGGACCTCAGCGAGAATCGCCGGTGCAGCCTCGTTGACAATGTCCTCCGCTGCATCGAGCAAGGACGCAAGGTCACCCTCGGGGTTGTCGGGTGCGTCGCCGAGTGGCGGTTCGATCAGGCTTCCATGCACCCACCCCACGTCGGCCAATCGTGGAGCGAAGGATGCGCAATCCGTTGGGCATCGCCATGGTGCCTCGGGAGCAAGGTCAAGCTGACAGAACCGTGCGGCCTCGCCTGACGGGTACGTCCTTGATTGAAAATTTTTGCATTGCTCGCGCATTGCCATGCACCAATGGTGCCACCCATCGCGACCAGCGTCAGGGCAGCACTCTTTGTTGCTGATGGATCAGTAGGGTGAGTCTGCATGGGACGCAGCGAGCTCACGATCACCGACGGCCTCCCCACCCGAAATGACCTGAATGAAGCGGCGGTGGTGAGCGCACGGGCCTTTCACACTGACCCATTCTTTGAGTACCTCGCCCCGCCAGCGATGTTGCGCAGCCGGGGAATGAACCTCTTCATGCGCACCATGCTGGGCAACTTGGGGCCGCTGGGACTCATCAAGGTGGCCAGACGAGGGGAGAGGATTGCTGGAGTGGCTGCGTGGGTCGCTCCTGGCGGCTACCCCTTCCCCGCTCGGCAGCAGGTAGCGCAAACGGCAGGAATCGCGCGGGCCTTCGCCCCTCGACCCTCAATGGCGCCTCCGGGGTTCCGATACATGCGATCCATCGAAAAGCATCACATCCACGAGCCCCACTGGTACCTCGCAGTGCTCACCACGGATCCTGAGCAGCAGGGCACTGGGGTGGGGAGTGCGCTTCTTGCTCCCGTTCTCGAGCAATGCGATCGAGAGGGGCTCGTTGCTTACCTCGAGACCCAGAAGGAGTCGAACCTCACCTGGTACGGCCGCTTCGGTTTCGAGGTCGTCGAGAAACTCGAGCCACTCCCTCAGGGCCCAGCTGTCTGGACTCTCCGAAGGCCCAGCAAGCCCTGATCATCGACCTGGCGCAATGCGTCTCAGGTCAACGAACGACTCGTCAGCCGATCGATCCTTCCATCTGGAGCTCGATAAGGCGGCTCCACTCCACGGCGTACTCCATCGGGAGTGTCCGGGTCACCGGCTCGATAAATCCGTTCACGATCATCCCCATCGCCTGACTCTCGGAAAGTCCCCGGCTCATCAGGTAGAAGAGCTGGTCATCGCCGACCTTCGAGACTGTCGCCTCATGGCCGATGGATGCATCGCGTTCTCCAACCTCCATGTACGGCTTCGTCTCCGAGATCGACTCGTCATCGAGGAGCAGCGCATCGCAGCGAACGAAGGACTTTGCCCCTGTCGCTCCCTCGTCAACGTGGACCAACCCGCGGTAGGTGGTGATACCACCATCCTTCGAGATGGATTTACTCACGATGGTCGAGGAGGTCTCCGGCGCTGCGTGAACCATCTTGGCCCCCGCATCTTGGTGCTGTCCCGCCCCGGCGTATGCCACGGAGAGCACTTCGCCTGAGGCCTTGGGGCCCATGAGGTAGACGCTCGGGTACTTCATCGTCAGACGGGATCCGATGTTGCCGTCAATCCATTCGACGTGCGCCTCGGCCTCCGCTCGGGCTCGCTTGGTCACCAGGTTGTAGACGTTGTTGGACCAGTTCTGAATGGTCGTATACGTAATGCGACTCCCGGGGAGCGCCACAAGCTCCACCACGGCCGAGTGCAGCGAGTCCGTTGAGTAGACCGGCGCCGAGCACCCCTCCACATAGTGAACCTGACTGCCCTCGTCGGCGATGATCAGTGTCCTCTCGAACTGCCCCATGTTCTCAGCGTTGATCCGAAAGTAGGCCTGAAGCGGCTGGTCGACGACCACGCCGGGCGGGACGTAGATGAACGATCCGCCAGACCACACCGCAGAGTTCAAGGCGGCGAACTTGTTGTCGTTTGGTGGAATGATCGAGCCGAACCATTTCCGGACCAACTCGGGGTGCTCACGCACTGCTGTGTCCATGTCGGTGAAAATCACGCCCATCTGCTCAAGGTCGGCGCGATTGCGGTGGAAGACGACCTCGGATTCGTACTGAGCAGTCACTCCGGCGAGGTACTTGCGCTCAGCCTCCGGGATGCCCAGCTTCTCGTAGGTGTTCTTGATGGCGTCCGGCAGGTCACTCCACTCTCGGACCTGATCCTGCGTTGGCTTGATGTAGTAGTAGATGTCATCAAAGTCCAGATCGGGCATGTTGACCGAGAACCACTTCGCCATCGGGCGACGCTCAAAGCGCTTGAGGGCTGAGAGGCGGAAGTCACGCATCCACTCAGGCTCTTTCTTGATCGCTGACATCTCTCGGACGATGTCCTCGTTGATGCCCTTCTTGGGCTTGAAGACGTAATCTTCCTTGTCGCTCCAACCCAGTTGGTACTTGCCAAGGTCAAGATCTTGAATCGCCATCGTTCCTCCGGATGTCGCCGCTGCGGGGGGTGAGCGGAATTACTCCTATCCGCATAGTAACAACTCCTCGGGCCTCCGTGCCCGAATCATCGCTGCCAATTCGCTGACAGGATCAAGGATCATGACGAACCATTCCACCCCGCCAATGGCCGAGGCACGTCCAGAGATCATCACCACACACGGTGACACGAGAATTGACGAGTTCTCTTGGCTCAGAAACCGGGATGACCCGGCCGCCATCGCCTACCTCGAGGCGGAGAACGCTCACACCGAAGCGGTGCTCCTCCATCTTGAGGAAACCCGGGTTCGTCTCTTCGAGGAGATCAAGGCCCGTGTCGTCGAGACTGATCTCTCCGTCCCGGTCCGTCGAGGGCCCTGGTGGTACTACACAAGGACCCAAGAGGGGAAGAGCTACCCGATCCACTGCCGACGGCCCGCTCAGGCTGGAGATGCCCCTCCGCTCGACCCTCCGGCCGACAGCGATGAGCAGATTCTCTACGACGAGAACGTCGAAGCAGAGGGACATGATTTCTTTGGAGTTGGGGTCCTCGCCATGAGCCCCGACCATTCGATGCTCGCCGCGTCGGTCGATCTTGTCGGCGACGAGCGCTATACCCTCTCGTTCAGGGCCGTCGACGGTGGAGACCACCCAACCGAAACGATCGACAATGTTTCGTATGGGTTTGCCTGGGCGAGCGACTCCGCAACCGTGTTCTTCACGCGGGTCGACGATGCGTGGCGCCCTCATCAGTTGTGGCGACACCACGTGGGGACCTCGAGCGCCGACGATGCCCTCATGCTTGAGGAGACAGACGGACGGTTCAACGTGGGCGTTGGCCGTAGCCGTGATGGAGCAGTGATCATCGTGACCACAGCGTCATCGACAACGACCGAGACGTCGGTGATCGATGCCAGCTCTCCTGCGAGCGACCTCGTGGTCGCCTGCCCGCGCGTCGAGGGGGTCGAGCACGGCCTCGAACACCTCACCGCTAGCGATGGATCGACCTGGTGGCTCAAAGTCACCAACGAGGACGAAGCAATCGACTTCAGGCTCGACGTTGCTGCGAGCAATGGTGCACCACCGTCCTCATGGGCAACGGTCATCGACCATCGGCCTGGTGTCCGAATCGAGGGTATCGATGCATTCGAAGAGGCCATCGTTCTCTCCGAGAGGGCCGATGCCGAAACCCGACTCCGCGTGGTGCCTCTGGGATCCAGCGGGCTCGTGGCTGACGAGATCTTGGCAACCAGCTGGATCATCGCTGGTGATACAGGACCCTCGACCACCTGGCTTGGTCCGAACCCAGATCCATCCACATCAACCTTGCGCTTCGGGCAGACATCATTGATCAAGCCAGCAGTGGTCGCCGAGGTGGATCTCGCCACGCACGCCGTGTCGGTCATCAAGCAGCAGGAGGTCCTCGGGGGCTATGCGGAGGCTGATTTCGTCACCTACCGAGACTGGGCACCTGCACCTGATGGAACCTTGATTCCCGTCTCGATCGTTCATGCCGCGTCGCTCTTGCCGAGCGGTGCCGTCGCTGGCGATGCTCCGAAGATCCCCGCCCCATGTCTTCTTTACGGTTACGGGTCCTACGAGATCTCGATGGACCCGAGCTTCTCGGCGATCCGTCTCTTGCTCCTTGAGCGAGGCATCGTGTTCGCCATCGCCCATATCCGGGGTGGTGGCGAAATGGGTCGCCGCTGGTACGACCAAGGGCACCTTGAGTACAAGACGAACTCGTTCGATGACTTCGCAGCCGTCGCCGATCACCTGATCAGTCGTGGCGTGACCACCGCAGATCGACTGGCGGCGCGCGGAGGCTCTGCTGGAGGCCTCCTCATGGGCGCCGTCGCGAATCGGACACCAGATCGTTTCTGCGCCCTGCTCGGGGAGGTGGCCTTTGTCGATGCACTCAACAGCATGTTGGACCCCACCCTCCCCTTGACCGAAGGTGAGTATGAAGAATGGGGGAACCCGACAGCCGACCCAGCGGCCTACGCCACCATCAAGAGCTACGCCCCTTATGAAAACGTGCAGGCGCTGAACCCCGACGGCTCACCTCGGCGCTATCCCCCGATGCTGCTCACCGGTGGCCTCAATGACACCCGAGTCGGGTTCTGGGAACCCGCAAAACTCATCGCCCGCCTCCGTGCCGCCAATCCGGAGAATCCTGTGTTGCTCCGCACCGAGATGGGCGTCGGCCACGGTGGCCCATCAGGGCGCTACGACTCGTGGCATGAAGAAGCCTTTGTTCTGGCCTGGCTGCTTGAACACCTCGGTGTCACCGAGGCAACGGGAGCAACCAACCCCGTTAGTTGACCGCCCCGATCGACGTGGTGGTCACAGGAGGAGTGGTGGTTGGTGTCCCGAGAGGGGTTGTTGTCGTGGTCGTCTGCGAGGCTGTCTTGATCGTCAGCACGAAGGGCGTCTGAACGCCCTCAGGGAACCTGACCGATGCCCTATCAACAGCGATCGAGACGTTCTCGGGGGCTCCCACCGAGATCGAGAGTGTCCCACTCCCCTTGATCTGTTGTGGCGTTCCTGGCTCGATGCCCCCGGCATAGACCTGCTGACCCGTTGCGTCGGTGGCGATGGTCCAGCAGGGCCCCTTGGTCGCAGTAACCGTGACGACAAATTCACTCGAGGAGACGAGGTAGGTCGCTGAGGTTGTTGTGGCGTCTTGAGGATCAAGGACCTTCGGGGCCATGGTGGTGGTGGTTGGGGGGGTGGTGGTCTTCGCGTGCTTCGGGGTCGACGTCGTCGTCGCCGGCTTGCCTGAACCGGATCGGCCGATGACCGCTCCGACAATGACGAGGAAAAGGATCACCACTGAGGCGACTGCCGCAGCGATGAGTTGCTTGGAGTGAACCCGAGGTTGGCTCCGAGCGCGGTCCATTGCCCATGTCGTGCCAGCGCGCTCATGGTGTGACCCTTCGTGGTGCTCGTCATCAAGGTGGCGGTCCGATGAGAGGCCCTCTCCGAACACCATCCCGTCACGGGCCAAGGGAGGGGGGCTCACTGCCTCCGGAGGCGGAGGCGGGGTCGGAAGTGGAGGCCGGCCGCTGACTCCGGATCGCACTTCAGGATGCGGCGGCGGCTGACGAAGTTGGCGCTGCTCATCGGCACCGAGGACTCGGATCGTCGAGGATGCCGACGGTCCCCTCATCTCTTGCAGGGTCTCGAGGGCGTGGCGATAACTGTCAATCGAATGGATCTCGTCGCCGCCGCGTCGGCGCCACAAGACAGCGCCGACGGCGCCGAGGAGAGCGATGATGATGATCAGGCCGAGGACGGTGCGCACTGTGTCCATTCAACCCGAAGTTGCACCCCGTCGCGTGTCACGCTTCTCAGGTTCGTAAGCCCCACCGAGGACGGACTGCTTCGGGGATATCGGCAACCGTGGGATTCTGCATATCGCGCTCTGAGACCACGGGGTCAACAACACCCCAGTCGACGCCGAGTGCAGGGTCGTCAAATGCCACACCGAGTTCGTCGGCTGGGTTGTAGTAGCTGTCGACGAGGTACCAGAGCAGGACATCGCTCAAGGCGCTGAAGCCATGGGCCACGCCCGGCGGGATGAACAGCCCGCGCTCCTCGGTCCCATCGAGATCGAGGACCATCGTCGATCCCTCCGTGGGCGACCCCACCCTCAAATCGGCCAAGACGACTCGTGCTGTGCCCCGAAGGACGTACCAGTAGTCCGCTTGGTGAAGGTGATAGTGAAGTCCGACCAGAGTCCCTGCCGACTTCTCGGATCGGTTGGCCTGGATCATCTCCCGACCCTTCGGGAGCCATTGTCGTCGATAGGTCTCGACAAAACGTCCCCGATCATCGCCGTGGACGACGGGCTCAATCAGTTCAACGTCGATGATCGCTGTCTCGTGGTTCGTAGGTCCCATGCACGAGACCGTATCGCCCCGTCGTCAGATGGCGAAACCGCCAAAGCCGCTTCGGTAGTACACGAGAGGCGTCCCCTCGCCGATTCCAAGATCGAGGACTCGCCCGATCACGAGCTCATGGTCGCCAGCATCATGGATCTGCTCGAGGTGGCAATCCACGAAAGCCAGCGATCCGTCGAGGACCGGAGCCCCGGAAACCGCTGTGGACCATCCCACCCCTGCGAATTTGTCGGCTCCCGCCGCTGCAAATGATCGACAGAGTGCTTCTTGATGAGATTCGAGGATGTTGACGCAGAAGGCTCCAGCCTTCGCTATCTTCGGCCAGCTCGTTGACGTCTTCGCGGGGGCGAGGACGACGAGAGGGGGATCGAGCGAGAGTGCGCTGAAGGCCTGGCACGTGAAACCCACAGGTCCCTCTTCTTCCATGGCAGTCACAATCGTGACACCCGTCGCAAAGTGGCCGAGGGCTTCACGGAACCTCGCCTGATCGAATGACGATGTGTGCTCGCTCATGAACACCAGCCTTTCAGACGGAAGATCAGTCAAGTTCGATCGTCATCCCTTCACGGGCGGCAATGACGGAGCGAAGACCTGCAGCCCCCGAGAGCGCTGCCGATGCCTGCTCCATCTCGATCAGTTGCGAATCATCGTGAGCGGGGTCGTGATGGAAGAGAATGAGATCCTTCGCACCGGCCGAGGCGGCGACGTGGACCGCATAGGCAGCGGTCGAGTGACCCCAGTCCGCCTTGAGCGCGAACTCGTCATCGGTGTACTGCGCATCGTGGATCACGACGTCAGCGTCTCGGCACAGCTCGAGCACGGAGGGAGCAATCTCCGTCCGATCAAGCGGCGCTTGGTGGTCCGGTATGTAGGCGAGCACGCCGCTTGACGTCTCAATACGGAAACCCAGCGTGGGCCCGGTGTGCGGGACCCATCGTGAGGTGATCCGGAATTGGTCTGCGTCGAAATCATCTTCACCGAGTTCGAAGAGTCGGACTTCCCCCCGGAACTCCTTCATCTGAACCGGAAAAAATGGCGGGGTCACCGCTGCGTTGATGACCTCGGAGAGGGTGAGTTCTCCCTGATCAGGCCCATAAAGATCCATGATCGCTCCAGGGTCCTCCAGCGGGCTGAAGAACGGAAGGCCAAGGAGGTGATCATAGTGAAGGTGGGTGAGGAGGATCCGGCCGTGGATGGGCCTCCCCTTCTGCCTCAACAGGGGACGGAGCCACTCCCCGAGCGAACGGAGTCCGGTGCCAGCATCAAGAATGAGCCCATCGCCATCGCCATCGCTGACGTAGACGCACGACGTGCTGCCCCCGAAGGTGGCGTAGGACTCTCCCGAGCAGGGACACGAGCCACGGGTTCCGAAGAAGTTCACTCGCACGAGGCCACGTTAGCCAAGTGATACGGGAGTACCGTTGAGACATGGCTTCATTGGAGATTCAAGCGAACGGGATGATGTTCAGGGGCGAAGAGCTGGGTCCCGAAGATGGCCCAGTGGCGCTCTTGCTCCATGGATTCCCCGACTCGCATCACACCTGGCGGCATCTCATGGGCCCACTTGCCGATGCCGGCTATCGCGCGGTCGCTCCTGCGATGCGCGGATATGCACCGAGCGACCTCCCCGAAGATGGTCGCTACCAGACCGCTGCCCTCTCGCTGGATGCGATCGCCCTCAACGAGGCACTCGGAGGAGATGAGCGCAGCGTCCTGATCGGTCACGACTGGGGGGCGATCGCCGCCTACGGTGCAGCCGCCCACGCTCCTTCAGCATGGCGGAAGATGGTGACGATGGCGGTCCCACCGACGGCGTCGGTCGCCGAGGCCTTCTTGCGCTTCGATCAACTGAAGCGGAGTTGGTACATGTTCTTTTTCCAGAGTCCACTCGCCGACATGGTGGTCCCGATGGACGACCTGGACTTCATTGCCCGTCTCTGGGAGGACTGGTCACCGGGTTACGACGGATCAGTCGACGTCGACCACGTACGCGATGCGCTTCGGGAACCAGAACGTCTCGCCGCTGCCCTCGGCTACTACCGAGCGATGTTCAACGCTGAACTCCATGACCCTGCGTTGGTCGACGCCCAAGATGCTTTGGGTCTACCAACGCCCATTCCCACGCTCTATCTCCATGGTGCCGACGACGGATGCTTTGGCCTGGACTCCATCGGGGATCCAATGAGCACCCTGCCTGAGGGTTCTGCCGTGCACATCATCGAGGGCGCCGGACACTTCCTCCAGCTCGAGCAGCCAGAGGCGGTTGCCACCGAGATCCTCGAGTTCCTCGCCCTCTAAGCCATCAGCGGAGGACGAGAAGTCCCCTCCGCCTCGCCAAGAGGCCATCGGCGATCAGACCCTCACAGGCCCGGGTCACTCGTTCACCCTGAAGTTCGTCACTGAGTGTGTTCAGGGTTGCTTCGGAGACCGGACCTTGGCGGGCCGCTGCCAACACTCGACCGCGCGCCTCTCGGTCCGAACCGCGGAAGGGCGCTTGGCGCCTTGAGGTCCCCGCCGTCGCCGTGGCCGGGTCAGGGTCCGCCCATGATGCACGCGCCCAGCGACAAGAGCGACGGAGGGGACAGCCGGAGCACGTCGGTTTCGCCGAGCAGCGCAAGGCACCGAAATCGAGCATGGCCTGGTTGTGGGCCCAGCCTCGGCCCTTGGGAACCAACGCGTCGGCGACTCGCTGCGTCGCGGGTGCCTTGAGGGGGGTCCCGACTACCGCTCGAGAGATGACGCGCGCCACGTTGGTATCGACGATGGCTACATCGAGTTCGAAGGCGAAAGCCTGGATAGCCCGAGCGGTATAAGACCCAACCCCGGGCAACGAGAAAAGCGACTGGTAGTCAGAAGGGATCTCGCCACCGAATCGACTGCAGATTCCAGTCGCCGCTCCGTGGAGTGCAACTGCTCGGCGGTGGTATCCCAAACCCTCCCACGCCAAGACGACCTCCGACTGCGGTGCTTCAGCGCACGCCGAAGGGTGAGGAAAACTGCTCAAGAACCGCTCATAGGCAGGGATCACGCGCGATACCTGCGTCTGTTGCAGCATCACCTCGGCGACGAGGATCTCCCAAGGGTCCCGCGTCCGCCTCCATGGGAGGTCACGGACGACCACGAGGCGGTCGGCCAGCCGAGATCGCCACGCCCGAAGCGCAGCGCTCGCCGGTTCAGCTCCAGACGTCGTCGGCGTAGGGGCGCTTGCGCTGTGGGGCGGCATCTCGCTTCCAAACCATCACCCGGCGGCGGAAGTAGCAGACTTCAAGGCCGTCCTGGTTGAATCCCTTAGTCTCGACGGTCACGATGCCGCGATCGGGCTTCGACTTCGACTCGGCCGTTTCAAGGACCCGAGTCTCCGCATAGATGGTGTCACCGTGGAAGGTCGGGTTCTTGTGCTGGAGGGTCTCGATCTCGAGGTTGGCAATGGCCGAACCGGAGATATCAGGCACGCTCATACCGAGCACGAGGGAGTAGACGAGGTTACCCACAACCACATTGCGCTTCTGCACGGACTCATGCTCAGCGAACCATTGGTTCGTGTGCAATGGGTGGTGATTCATCGTGATCATGCAGAAGAGATGATCATCGGCTTCTGTGATCGTCTTTCCGGGCCAGTGCTTGAAGATATCTCCCGCGTTGAAATCTTCGAGATAGCGACCGAAAGGCCTGTCATGCGTCGTCATAGTTCGTATCGTTGCCCGTCGATGCCACCGAGGGCAAGACGACAGTCCTCGAGACGCTTATCCCTGAGGTGCGGGACGGGTCGAGAACGAGATCGATCCGCCCGGGAGGTCCATCCCGCCGACGACGAATCTCCAGGTGTAGCGATTCCCGGGCTTCAGCGGCAACGGCCCGAGATTGACGGCCATCGGGACATCAACTGGCGTCCCGGCGGTGACTCCCTCGGGTGGTCCTACCGTCAGTTCGCCACGTACCTCGACGGGCTGAATCCCTTCGGGTGAGTCAAACAGGACCGGCACACCGTCCTCATCCTCCAAGAAAAGTTCCCAGTGGTGCTCTGTGTTTGTTTCATGGAGATCAATCTCAAGCTTGATGACCACGGCAGAGGGTGTTGCCTCCGGCCCGGTAATAGACCAGCCACCACCGAGGATGTAGAGCTTTCCGTCTGCGACCTGCGCAGAATCCGCCAAGAGCATGAAGACTTTCACCCCCCGCACCCTAGGAGGTGAGGGGGTGCGAGGCAAGACGCCCCCCTGACCAGATGCGTACTGTGCAAGGCTGGGATCATGGGCGATAGCGACGATCAGGCGATCCGCGGACTGCGCGATGACGTCTATCGACGCCCGCTGGCGACCGCGTTAGCCCGCTTGGAAGTTGGACCTGGATGGCGCTGCGTGGACGTTGGCGCCGGCACGGGTGACGTATCGATCGAACTTGGTCACGTTGTCGGTCGAGACGGTCGCATCTATGCGGTCGATGTCGATCCCGCCGCCCGCGACGCCGTCGCCCAGGCGGCAGCCGCCTTCGCCCAGGTGATCGCCCTTACCCAAGCAGTGGAGGACCTTCTGCTGCCGGAATTGGTCGATCTCGCATTCTGTCGCTTTCTGCTTCTGCACGTCAGGGAGCCACTGGCTGCGCTTCGAGCAATGGGGAGCGCGGTCAAGCCAGGGGCTTGGGTCGTCGCCCAAGAACCGATCACTTCCGCTGGCAGGATTGATGGCAACCCCTTCTCCATGCCCGAGGCACGGCATCCAGACATTGGAGCTCTTCTGCCGGGCTTGGTCCTCGACGCAGGTCTGGAACTCATCGATGCTTGGGCGGAGGCACCAGCGGGAGCAGGCCCAGGGCCGGTGAGCAACTACCTCGAAGAACTCACCGAGGTGGATCCGGGGAATTCAGCGATCGTGCTGCCCCCGCTCGTTACGGTTCTGGCCCGGCGTCCGGCCGCTTCCTAGCCGCCGAACTGACTGACGGTTTCGAGGGACGGCTAGATTCATGGCCATGGCTGAGCACATCTCCCCCGACTTGACCGCCGCCGCTGCTGCGGTCGCACTTGCACGGAGCGTCGTTGACGGCGCCGTGATCACGATGCGCGATAACGGTGGCATCGATGCCAACCAAGTCGTCGCGTATGACATCGCTCATGCCGCCTCCGCAGTCGCCACGGCACAATCGACATTGGACTATGGGGCGAAGGGCGATGTTGAGGCCCGCATTTGCTGTGCCTTCATCGCCGATGCTGTCCGAGACCTCGGACAACGTGTTGTTGGTCGTGAAGCGCTCTTCGGAGTTCAGCAAGATTGGATGGCGCCAATCTCAGAGTTTGTCTCGGTCTGGTGCGACCCCGAGGTGCTGGCATCGATGATTGGCATCCAAGGGCCACGACACCTCGGAGAGGACTTCGAACTCGTTGCCTCTACCTTCCACCGATTCGCTGAGGAGCAGATCCGCCCGCGCGCAGAGCACATCCACCGCGAAAATGCCGATATCCCAGAGGACCTGATCCAGGCGCTGGCAGACATCGGGGGAATGGGTCTGTCGGTCCCGGAGGAGTACGGGGGATTCGCTGATGGCGGAGAAGCCGACTACCTCGGGATGGTCGTCGCAACCGAAGAGTTGACATGGGGGTCACTCGGAGCAGGCGGCGCCCTCATCACGCGACCTGAGATTCTGGCCCGCGGGGTCATGGCCGGTGGTACCGACGAGCAGAAGCAACGCTGGCTGCCCAAGCTCGCCACCGCCGAGATGATGGCCGCCGTAGCCGTCACGGAGCCCGACTACGGCTCTGACGTAGCCGGGATCAACACCATGGCCACCAAGACCGATGGCGGGTGGCTGATCAACGGGACCAAGACCTGGTGCACTTTCGCAGCCCGTGCAAACGCCCTCATGCTTCTCGCTCGGACTGATCCTGATCGGACCAAGACCCACCGCGGGCTCTCACTGTTCGTGGTCGATAAGGACGTGGCCGACGGCCATGGGTTTCTCTTCACCCAAACCGCCTCCGAACAGGGGCGCTCCGATGACAACGGCCGGATGGAAGGTCGACCAATCGACACGCTGGGCTATCGCGGCATGCACTCCTACGAAATCGCCTTCGACAATTGGTTCGTTCCTGACGCCAATCTCGTCGGTGGCGACGATGGAATCGGGAAGGGTTTCTACTTCCAGATGGCCGGTTTCGAAAACGGTCGGATCCAGACTGCAGCTCGTGCGGTCGGCATTATGCAGGCCGCCTACGAGGCTGCGTATACCTACGCTGAGAACCGGAAGGTATTCGGCGAGGCCATCATTGACTACCAGCTGACGAAGGCCAAGCTCGTTCGTATGGCGGTCATCATCCAGGCATGCCGCCAGTACACGCTCGAGGTGGCTCGCCTGATGGCAGATGGAGGCGGATCGATTGAGGCCTCGATGGCCAAGGCCTACATGTGCCGTGCCGCTGAGTGGGTCACCCGAGAAGCCATGCAAATCCACGGCGGCATGGGCTACGCCGAGGAGTACGACGTGAGTCGCTACTTCGTCGATGCTCGCGTCCTGTCAATCTTCGAAGGGGCCGATGAGACCCTCTGCCTCAAGGTCGTCGCTCGCCGACTCCTCGAGCAGGCTGGCTGAGCTTCTGATTCCGAGGAATCTTGACGCTTAGTTCCCCTGCGTCACACTGATCTTGAAGTCAGGAAAGGTACCTGAGGGCGGTGTCGGGATTGGCGCTGACGAACCACCGAATACCTTCATCAACTGCGCCACGGTGAAGTACTGGACAATCGGCCAGAATTTCTCTGGGGCGGTGTCGGTCTTCTCGCATCCGTTGATGCCGAGCTTGGCAAGAGACTCAGTCGTGAAGTTGTTGGCCACGGCGTAGCGAATAAGGCCACCTCCTTGGCGGATGACTGAGCAGACGTCGGTGAACGTATTGTGCCCCTCGCCTGCCACTTCGACGAGGGTCCGTGGCCCGCCGAATGACTCATAGGTCTTGGAGACCTGGCGTGGCCGAATGGCGATATCGCCCGCCGTTCCAATCAGCATCACTGGCTTCGACGAGGGTTGGCCCTTCGGCGGCACGGGAGCCCAACCGATCGCCGTGGCGACCTTGGGGTTCTTGAGCGCGTTGAACGCCGTCCCTCCCCCGGCTGAGTGGCCTGCCGCGGCCACCTTGGTCTCGTCAACGGCTCCGTAGAGGGGAGATGAGGCGTTGTGTGACGCGGCGATCACCTTCGAGAGCGATGCGAACATGATCTTCTGATCGTCAGCAGCGCTGGGGCGCGTCGTCAGCTTGAGTGCCTGCGAGGCAATCCCCCGTTCGAGGTAGTCAGCGCTCACCACGACGTAGCCCCATGAGGCGATTCCGGCCAAGAGATTCGAGTACTCGAGGCGCTGACCACCGAAACCGTGGCTGAACAGAACCACCGGTGCTGCCTTGCCGTCGAAGGCTGGTGCGTCGACGAATGCGTTCACATCGGTCCGAGTGTTGTATTCCTCAGGAAGCAACGTCTTGAGTTGTGTCGGCAAGGTGTCGGACTGGACGTAGGAGAAGCGGTCATGGCCTGCAAGGCGAGGCCGGTCGGCGGGGTAGTACACGGTTGCCGAGCGCTCGCCGAGAGAACCTGCGGGACCGAGATCGATCGTGGTCACGCCAACAGGCATCGGGCCATGGTGCTCAAAGTGCGGAGTCGCCGGAGGGTTCACTGACGAGCATCCGGCCAGCACGAGTGCGGAGCCGACTACTGCCAGCCTTGCGATATGCGAAAACCGAATGCCCATCATCCCCCCGATGTTGCCGTGACCTGAACCCAGCATCCCGAGGCTACAGAGTCATCGCTCCGTTGGCATCGACCTGGTCCTCAGATCATGGCGCTGCCCTCCTCGGCCAAGTGGGATTGCTGGAGAGCAACGGCATCAAAACCATCGACCAGATCGATCGAGAATCAGGCCAACTTCTCGCTGAAGAACCTGACGAGCCTCGTCCACAGCAGGGCCCCAGCGGCAGGATCAAAGACTTCCGGCCGATCTTCGTTGAAGAAGGCGTGGTGGCTCTCCGGGTAAAGGTGGAGCTCCACGTCGAGGCCCATGGTGCCGAGTGCCCCCGCTAATTCCTCTGCTGCCTCCGGGGTGAACCACTCGTCTCGGCCGGCACAGTGGATCTGGGTCGCCGCTGTCATCGCTTCATACGATGGCTGAACCGCGCCCCACGGGTACACCCCGTAGCACGGGGCGACCGCAGCAATGGCGCCAGGCCGTTGAGCGGCCAACGCGAGGGCCAGGCCGCCTCCCATGCAGAAGCCGACCACCCCAATTGTCGGTCGACCTGATCTCTCGATGAGGACGTCCACCGCTCCCGACATGTCAGCCGATGCCTCATCGAGCTGAAGAGCCAGCATCTCCTTGGCTGCTTCATCCGGTTCGTGGAGGGGGACGGTTCGGCCACCGTAGAGATCGGGCGCCAGGGCGAAGAAGCCCTCGCTTGCGAGCCTGTCACAGGTTCCCTTGATCTGATCGACCAGACCCCACCACTCTTGGATCACGAGAACCCCAGGGCCAGACCCTAAAGGTGGGACCGCCAGATACCCGTCGGCCTTGCTACCGTCTTCCCTCGCGAACTCGATCATCTCGCCCATATCCGAGAGGGTAGCCGCAGGCCAAACATCATTCTTGTGATTTTTATCTCCGCCCAGTTCATCGGTTTGAACAGGGAGTTGCTACTCGTGGTACTACCAAATTGCTTGGGGCGTCCCGCACAAAGGTTGCTTTGGGCTCCTCAAGATGGCAGAATTCTCAAATCGTGATTGACGCCGAAGGCACCTTGTGCCCAACGACGCCGTGGACCCGGAAGAGAGCTCGTTCGCTCCGCCGGGCTGCAGGTCCCCTTTTGGCCGCAGCTGCAGTGTGCACCAGCACTGCGCTTCCTTTGGCGCGCCCAGCAGGCGCTGACCAACTCTCGAGCGTGCAGGCTCAGGCCAATGCTCTCGAGGCCAAGATTCAGCAAACCGGTTCAGAGATTTCGGCCTTGAGCCAGCAATACGACGCTGCTCAGTATCACCTCGGCCAGATTCAGGACCAGGTCTCGAAGACGCAAGCCGCCATCGTCAAGACAAAGCAGAAGGTCGCCGCCGACAAGGCATCGCTTCGCCACGCAGCCATTGAGTCCTACGTGACGACAGGGACCACAGCGAACTCAAACCCGCTCTTCGACTCAAACACCCGGGACTACGCGGCCAAGGCGCAGTATGGGCAAGTAGCCGCAGGCAAGCTTTCGACGGCGGTGGCCAATCTCACCAACTCGAAGGACCGTCTCGACGCCCAGCAGGCCCAGCTCCAGACCCAAAGGAGCGCAGCCCAATCTGCGACTGCATCTGCTGCGAATGCCGTCCAGCGGGCACAGGTCCTTCAGCAGCAGCAGAACTCAAACCTTTCGCAGGTCAAGGGACAGATCGCCACCCTCATTGACCAGAAGCGTGCAGCAGACGCCGCAGCAGCCACAGTGGCTGCTCGACAAGCAATCGCTCAGGCCAAGGCTGACTCGAGTTCTCCAGGTTCCTCCCCTCCTATTCCGGTGCCACCATCATCTGGTGGAATCGGTGGCGCTGCGGTGGCGGCTGCAGAATCCCAGATTGGTGTTCCGTACGTCTGGGGAGCCTCGTCGCCATCATCGGGATTCGACTGCTCAGGACTTACGATGTGGGCGTACGCTCAGGTCGGCATCTCTCTACCGCACTACTCCGGGGCGCAGATGTCAGGATCAACACCCGTGCCGATCAGCGCTCTCGAGGCTGGCGATCTGCTCTTCTATGGCCCCGGTGGCAGCGAGCACGTGGCGATGTATGTCGGCGGCGGAATGATGATTGAGGCTCCTCGGGCCGGTTCAACAGTCCACATCAGCCCCATGCGCCTTGGTTCTGGCTTCGTCGGCGCTCGCCGCCCCTGACCTGACCCTTCCCAGCGTCGATCGACTGGACCAGGAGTCCTCGCGGAGGCCATGAAACCAATCCCGACTTCTTTCCATCTCGGACCCCTCGAGATCCACACCTATGGGGTCGGCCTCGCCATCACGTTTTGGTTCGCCTACCGCTACTTCGAGCGGCGCCTGCAGCAACGGGGCTACGAGACCGAATGGGTCTCGAGCCTCTTTATCTGGGTCATCGTCTCCGCTGTCCTCGGGGCTCGAGCGATGCACGTGGTATCGAACCTCAGCTACTACGCAGACCACCCGAGCCAGATCATCGCGATCTGGCAGGGGGGACTCTCTTCATTTGGAGGACTCCTCGCAGCGGTCCCCGTCGCCCTCGTCATCGCTCACCGACGCTGCCCTCAGTTGGGCATTCTGCGAGGTCTCGACATCGTGGCCCCGGTGCTCATGGCGGCGTGGGCCATGGGGCGTCTGCTCGGACCGCAGCTCATGGTGGCTGGAGGAGGCCATGCGACAAACCAGTGGTTCGGCCTCTACTACGACCAACAAATCGGCAAGAGACTCCCCGTCCCACTCTTCCAAGCGGCCGAGGACTTTGCCGTCTTCTGCATCCTGATCGCCATCGAGCGCTACCTCTCGCGAAATCCTGACGGCTCCGAGAGGGTTGGGTATCCTGCGGGAATCGTCACCGCTGTGGCCATGATCCTCTGGGGCATCGAACGGGCCCTCGACGAACGACTTTGGCTGGGCCAAGACGGACAACTCGGGTCACTCTTGGTCCAGATTGCAGGTGTCCTCCTAGTCATCGGTGGAACCGTCCTGCTCGGCACAACCATCAAGCGATGGGGATCGTGGACCTCTCGGTCTCCAGATCACTCATCCGCCTGAGTCGAGGCCTCAGGCCTTGTTGGCCTGCTCCTTAGCCGCCGCCGCCTTGCGATACTCCTCAAGCTTGTCGATGAGGTCCATGCGCTCCACCCCAACGGTGGAGTCGAGGCGTGCCTCAATCTGCTCAGGGGTCCAACGCTCCTCTGAGTACATCGCTCGTACCTCTTGGGGCTGGTTCCAGACTGCGATCTTCTTGCCAACGACTGTGTAGACCTGCCCTGTGACGTGCTTCGCCTTGTCGCTGAGGAGGTAGACGACCATCGGGGCGATGTCCTCTGGATCACCCATCTCGGCGAGCTCCATCGGGACGTTCTCGCTCATCCGGGTCCGAGCGACGGGAGCGATGGCATTCGCCGTCACTCCGTAGCGATAGAGGCCAGCAGCGGCCGAGCGAACAAGAGAGACGATGCCACCCTTGGCAGAGGCGTAGTTGGCCTGGGCCACACTGCCGGCGAACGCTCCGGAGGTGAAGCCGATCAGTGCGCCTCCACCCTCTTGCTTCCGCATGATGGCGGCGGCGGCCCGGAATACGGTGAAGTGTCCCTTGAGGTGCGTGGCGATTACTGCGTCCCACTCTTCCTCGGCCATGTTGAACAACATCCGCTCACGAAGGATGCCCGCCACGGCGACGACACCGTCGATCCGGCCCCAGCGCTCGACTGCTGTCGAGATCACGTGCTCGCCACCACCCATGGTGGAAATATCGTCGGCAACAGCGACCGCTTCGCCCCCAGCAGCCTCGATCTCGGCCACCACGGCCTCAGCGACCTCGCTCTTCGGGTCTTCTCCGGCCATCGTGACACCAATGTCCGCTACGACGACCTTGGCGCCCTCTGCTGCAGCGGCGATGGCCACTGCGCGACCAATTCCACCGCCACCACCCGTTACTGCGATGACCTTGCCGTCGAGATACCCAGACATGTGACCCTCCTCAGGATTGACCGGTAGGACCTTAGCGCTAGCGCTAGGGGGAACGTGTTCTCGTTCCGGAAATGCCCCAACGAAAGCACTGCGCCAGCGTCGAGGTGTCGAAAGTTGGGCGCCTGGGCTCCGTTGACAGGACGCGAGAACGTGTTCTACCGTCCACCATGAGTGCCCCTGCCGATCTGGAGCAGGGCCGCTCTGGATCGTGGGAGTTGCGTCATGGGGGATTTTGGATTCTGGGCCTTTGCCACCGAGTCACCGGAGTACTTGGCGCTTGTCACTCCTGAAGGGCGTGAAGTCAGCGCGGGAGACCTTCTTGGCCGAGCCAATCAGGTAGTCCATGCCCTGCGGAGTTTCGGCCTCAAGCAAGGCGACGTCGTGGCGACCCTGCTCCCCAATGGGCAGGAGATGATCGAGGTCTACCTCGCCTGCCTCCAGGCAGGCTGGTACCTCGTGCCGAACAACTTCCACCTCGTGGGTGCCGAAGTCGGCTACATCCTCGAAGATTCCGGAGCGAAGGTCTTCATCGCTCACGAGAATTTCGAGGACATCGCTTTGGACGCGGCCGAAGTGGCAGGTATGGCGGGCACGGCGTGTCTCGCCGTGGGTGAAATTCCTGGGTTTGGCTCGTACCACCGACTCACCGACGCTCAGCCAACCACAACGCCGGAGAACCGGACCATCGGTGACGTCATGAACTACACCTCTGGGACAACGGGCCGGCCCAAGGGCATCTATCGCCCACTCTCAGGCGCCACCCCCGAAGAAGCCGCCCTTGGAATGAGCGGGATCCTCTTTCTCTTCGGAATCCAGCCTCAAGCTGACAATGTCCACATCATTGGCTCACCGCTGTACCACACCGCCGTCCTTCGCTTCGGTGGTGCGTCACTTCACTTGGGCCACACCATCGTGGTCATGGACAAGTGGCTCCCCGAGGAGATGCTTCGGCTTATTGAGACCTACAAGGTCACCACCTCGCACATGGTGCCGACGCAGTTCCATCGGCTTCTGAGCCTCCCGGTTGAAGTCCGCTCCGCCTACAACGTCTCTTCCCTCCAGCACATGATCCATGCAGCTGCTCCGTGCCCTGTCGAGATCAAGCGAGCGATGATCGAGTGGTGGGGCAATGCGGTTGACGAGTACTACGCCGCCAGTGAAGGTGGCGGGACGGTTGTCACCGCCGCCGAGTGGATGGAGAAGCCTGGAACCGTGGGACGGCCTTGGCCAATCTCTGAGATCGGTATTTTCACCGACGACGGGGATCGGATCATGGAGCCGGGCGAGATAGGCACCGTGTACATGTCGATGCAGACCGGCACGTTCGAGTACCACAAGGATCAGGAGAAGACCGAGAAGAACCGGATCGGTTCGTTCTTTACCGTCGGCGATGTCGGCTACCTCGACGAGGATGGGTACCTGTTCCTGTGTGACCGCAAGACCGACATGATCATCTCCGGTGGGGCCAACATCTACCCGGCCGAGATTGAAGGTGCGATCATCATGCACCCCAAGGTGGGCGATGTCGCCGTCTTCGGAATCCCGAACGTGGACTGGGGCGAGGAGGTCAAGGCGGTCATTGAGCCAGCGGCAGGCGTCGAGCCCGATAAGGCACTCGAAGCCGAGATTCTTGAGTTCCTCGCTGACAAAATCGCCAAATTCAAGCAGCCCAAATCGATCGACTTCACCTCTGAAATGCCCCGGGACCCATCGGGCAAGCTCTACAAGCGCAAGCTCCGAGACCCCTATTGGGAGGAGCACGAGCGCTCAATCTGACGAGGGACTTGCCCGGCCCTGATCGAATCCATGGCCTGGATGGCGCAGGAGGTGTCGCATGGGGCAGGCTTGCGGCGTGTCAGACCTGAGCGTGGCCACTGAAGAGGTCGTCATCCAGGGACCTCTGACGTCGTTCATTGAGCAGCGACGCAGAATCATTCTCGGGTTCTTTGTCGCCATTGCGGCAGGCGCTCAATTCCAGGCGCTGTCGACCGGGCCGTTCTACAGAGATGACGCCTGGGTCGTCCTGACCAATCGTGTGCCCTTAGGGACCGCAGTCCGCATGGTCTCCACGATGCCGGGCTTCACAATGTTTGAGCGGTTCTGGTCCGGTTTGGCTCCGCATTCCACATGGTTCTCGCAGTTACCGAGCATCGCCGCTGGCCTCGCTGCAATCGTGGCGCTCTATGCCCTCGTGAAGTGGGAGGGTTTCGAGACTTGGATTGCCCTCTCCGCTGCGTTCGGTCTTGCAGTGTCCAGCGAGGCGACGACGTTCGGCACGCACATCAAGCCGTACTCGGCGAACATTCTGATCACCATCGCTCTGATCTGGCTCGCAGAGCGAGTGAGGAAAGAACAGAAGCTCACCAATCTCGTCGCCCTGGGGGCGGCGTCGATTGCCGCTTGCATATTCTCATACACCCTTTTCATCGTGGTCGTCCCGATCTTCGTTGTCATCAACGCCGAGGCAATCTTCCTCCGGCGAGCGATGGGGGCCACAATCGCCACTGACGGGGCAGTCGGGCTCGCCCTCATCATCGAATACTCAATGATCCGCCACCTCATCACCCCGGCGCTCCAGCAGTCGTGGACGTACTTCTACATCCATCTTGATTCCCTGAGCCATGCGCAATCCTCGATTCACCGGGCGGTTGGTGGTCTCTTTCGAGGAATCACCATCGGCTACTCGGCACACGCTCCCTGGATCTTCGGGTACATCTCTGAGATCCTCGTTGCCCTCCTCGTCCTCATCGGGCTGCTTTCGGCCTTTCGCCAACGCGTTCTCGCCGTTTCGGTGTTGGGCCTCGCCGTTGCCTTGGCGATGGTTGACCGCGTCCCAATCGGGACAGATCGAACCGACACCTACCTCTACCCCTTCCTTTTCCTGCTGGGCGCTAGCGGTCTCGCCTGGATCGCTCGATATGCCAAACGGCTGCCCACGCCTGCCCTTCGAGGACTCATCGGCGTCGGTATCTTCTTCGTGGCAACCTCGTGTTTCGTGAGGGTCATCGATGCCCCGGCCTACCCGGGAGGAGGGCTTCAGCCAGCCATCGCTGAAGTCCAATCCGCCATCAAGGCGCCGGGGGCCATGGTCCTTGTTGAAGGGACCGCCCGCTGGCCGTGGGCCTATTACATGGAACCCACCATCCGTCTCGCCTTTGGGCAGAGCTTCAACACGGGTTTCACGCCCGTGAGTTCGCTCCCCTACGTTGTCATCTCTCCCCACACCATCGTCGAGCAACGCTTCAACCCCGGCCGTGTCGTGGAGAAACTGAGAAGCGCCAAGCGAGTTGTCACCATCAACTACGGCGACGTCACCGGTCTGGCTGATCCTCTCCAGACCGCCCTCGTCCGGCACTGCTGGGTTCCTATGAGCCGACATACCTACGATCGGTACATCGTGACGCAACTCGTGAGAAACCCCTTCCCGAACTGCAGTCCCCTGTGAGCGACACCAACAAGGTCGCGAGCCACGGGCACCCCGTCAATCTCTCCAACGGGGAGGATGGAGCGGCCCTTGGGAGACTAGGGGCCTGGATCGACCACCACCAGCACTGGTTGCTTGCGACGATCATGGTTTTGGCCGCAGCGGCCCGAGTCCAAGGCCTCACAAGTGGCTCGCTCTATCGCGACGACGCATGGGTTGCGCTTACCAACCATTTCTCCTTGTCGACCTCAGCCAACATGCTGGTGACCACGCCCGGCTTCACCTTGTTTGAGCGGTTCTGGACTGGACTCGCACCCACCACCACGTGGTTCGCCCAAATCCCAAGCTTGATCGCAGGCCTCGTGGCGATTTGGGCAATCTTCGCCTTGGTCACCTTCTTCAAGTTCGAAGCATGGATCTCACTGACGTGCGCCTTCATTCTGGCAATCTCGACTGAGGCCACGATCTACGCCACCCACGTCAAGCCCTACGCCTTCGACCTTGTTGCCGCTGCTGCTCTCCTGTGGCTTGGTGAGCGAGCCCGGCGAGACCCCCGACGCGCCACGCTGCTCGCCGTAGGCCTCGCTTCTGTGGCCTTTGCCGCATGGTCGTTCACCAACACCATTGTGGTCGCCGGCGTCTTCATCGTCCTGGGCGTCACCTGTCTCTGGCGACGAGTAGCCCTTGGATGGTTCGCCGTCTCAGGAGTCATCGCAGGATCCGGAGTTACTCTCACCTTCATCGTCATCGATTCCGAGGTTACGACCGCTCTCAGGAGTTTCTGGAAGACCAACTATCTCGAGACGGGGTCGTTCCACGCGCTGCTCGCCAGTGGCGAAGTCGCAGCACGGGGGCTCTTGACCCAAGAGTTGGGATACCACCCGATCTTCGGTCACGTCACCATCGTGGGAACCATCGACGCCACCATCCTTGCGGGCCTCATCGCCACAGGCCTTTTCTTTAGCTGGCGCCGGCAGGCCCTCGCAACGAGCGTCCTCGGCGTTGCCATCGTCCTCGCTCTCTTTCACCGAGTCCCGATCGGAACGAATCGGACCGATGCCTACCTCTTCCCAGCCCTCCTCCTCCTTGTTGCCAGCGGGCTCGCCAAGGTGGGAAGTGTGCTCTCGCGACGAGCCCCCCGTCATGCGATCACCACCTTGATCGCCGTCTCGGCTGCCCTCTGTCTCGTCCTCGGTGGCGCTCGCCTAGCCGACGTGCCGACGTATCCGGGTGGAAACATCAAATCGGCTCTCCCCGACATTGAGCCGACCCTCCGAAAGCCCGGCGGAACATTGCTCGTCCAAGGGGCCGCTCGCTGGGTCTGGGCCTATTACGAGGACCCTGGTGCCCATCTCATCTTCGGCCAGAACTTCAACACCGGCTTCACCGTCGTGAGCAATCGCCAAAAGATCATCATCGCTCCTCATACCCAACACGAGCCAGGATTCAACGCCGAAGCGATCGCTCGAACAGTGAGCCGCTCTCGCCACCTCGTCACGCTGAATTTCTACGACTGGACGGGAAAACATGACCCAACTGGCCGAGCCCTTCTTCGTCATTGCTGGAAGAAGACCTCCCAGCACCTGACTGACCAGTTCCAGGTGACCACCTACGAACGACAAGCAACCTTGGGCTGTCGGCTTGGGGTACGGGACAAGGCGACCAGTTAGTCAGCCTCGATCGCCCGCCTGAGCTCAGGATCGACAACGTCACCACCGGCTCGCTGGGCATTGTGCCCAGCGATGCCCAGCATCTGCGATGGCGGCACCTCGATGAAGATGGCCTCCGCTTCAGCAGTGATCTCCCCTGCCACGGTGATGGTTCCTGTGGTCATGATCTTGCGACCTTCGACACGGATTTGGCGGGCCTCGAGCTCGAGCGGAACCAACAGAGGCGTCGGTCGGCGATACCGGATGGTCAGCGTTCCCGTCATCCCGGGGCGCCCGGCAACGATGTTGGCGTTGCCAAGAATTTCATCGAAGAGCAGAGCGATCATCCCACCATGGACGCAGGTTGGAGGACCCTCATAGGCCAAGGAGAAGACCGCTCGTCCTCGAATGAAGTCAAGTCCGCCTGGGTTCGAAACCCCCCACATGTCGAGAGGCAGGCTGAGCGGATTCGTCGCCCCGGCGAGCGGACTGTTCGGGAAGTAGTCCTGAGGATGGTTCGACGGATCAGGATGGCCTCGCACCCGCTTTCCCGGGGCCGCCGCCGCGTTCAGCCGGTCGAGGACCGCTTCGAGATCGCCGGCGGCAGTTGCGAGGATTTCATCGTCAACATCGCGAGAGACAACAAGATCAATCAGCTCACGGATGGTGCCGGCCGTTCGGTTTCGCGGGGCCGTGGCATCGACCCTTGCGTGACCGTTCCTCTCGAAGGCTTCGTCTGGGAGCTGGGCACGAGGGCGAGGGCTCACCGGCGCTGGAAATCAGCAGGACGCTTCTCGGCGAAGGCGCGAGGGCCTTCCTTGGCATCCTCGGTGCCGAAAATTGGCCACCCGATTTCGAGTTCGCGAGCCAGGCCATCGATCTCGCTCATGCCCTCGGTCTCAATCACCGACCTCTTGATGGCCTCGACCGCCAGGGGTCCGTTGGCCTCAATCATCTGAGCGATCTCAAGAGCCTTGTTCAACGCTTCCCCATCGGCCACGACGTGTCCGATCAGTCCAATCTCCTTCGCCTCAGCCGCCGTGACAGGACGCCCGGTCAGGAGGAGGTCCATCGCCACCGTGTAAGGGATCTGACGGCGCAGCCGGACCGTGGATCCACCCAGTGGGAAGAGTCCCCTGCGGGCCTCAAAGACGCCCATGACCGCTCCTTCGCCTGCCACGCGGATATCCGTGGCTTGGAGGATTTCAGTCCCACCAGCGACGGCGTAGCCCTCGACGGCAGCAATCAGCGGCTTGCGCAGGGTGTAGTGGCGGAGCAGCGCCTTCCAGTGGAGGTCCGGGTCATCAGCCATCCGCTGCGCGTAGATCTCGTTGCCTGGCTCCCCCATCGATTTCAGATCCATGCCAGCGCAGAAGGTGCCTCCCGCTCCAGTCAGGATGGCGCAGCGGATGTCGTCGTTGGCGTCGATCTCGGTCCACGCGTCGACCATCCCGACCAACATCGGGAGCGACAGCGCGTTCTTGGCTTCAGGGCGATTCATCGTCACAATGGCGGTCTTGCCAACGACGTCGTAGGTGAGGTTCTCGGTCCCAATCATGATGGCTCCTGCAGTGTGGTCTCTAGAGAGAAGGTTGATCCGGTGAGAAGTAGACCACGACCACGGTGGTGGCCGCCAACGGTCACCGCGATCGGCCCCCGGCCCACCAGCTGAGGACGGCCGCCGCTGCACAGAGCACAGCGGATACGGACATTGAGACGACGAGCCCTTCGTGGAAGGGCCCAGCAATCAGGTGAGGGAAGAATGAACGGCTCGTCATGGTCTGGCGCTGCTGGAGTGTCAGGTCATTCAGAGATGCGCCAAGCACCGTTCCGAGCGGGTTGTAGCCAAGAAATGCCGAGAAGAGGATGCCCACGGGTGGCAACGACGCCACGTGGGCGGCGAGATGGGGCGAAACACCCTGAGCGGCGAGTCCTGTGCGAATCGCCCGAGGGAGGGATCCGGCAAGGCCCACAACCATCAGCGAGAAGAAGAGCCCGATAGACAGGACGAAACCGGAGTTAAGGAAAGTGGCGCGAATACCCGATGCTGCTCCTCGCCGAGCGGCCGGTACAGCATTCATCATCATCGAGGTGTTGGGGGCGGAGAAAGCACCGGTTCCGATCCCGTTGACGAGCAAGATCAGGGCGAACCCCGGGTATCCAAAGTTCACTGGGAGAACGAGAAGAGCGAGGAACGTCGTGGCCGTCACCGCCATACCGAGCGTGGTGAGCAATCGGGGGCCATGCCGGTCCGAGAGGATTCCAGCGATGGGGCCGGCAACAAGGAAACCTACGCTGAGCGGAATGAGATAGAGGCCCGCCCATAAGGGAGTGTCGACAAAGTCGTACCCGTGCAGCGGGAGCCAGATGCCCTGCAACCAGATGATGAGCAGGAACTGAAGACCACCTCGACCCATGTTGGCAAAGAGGTTGGCGATCCCTCCCCCAGCGAAAGCCCGACTGCTGAAGAGCTCGAGGTGGAGGAGGGGGTCCGCAACGTGGCGCTCGATCCAGACAAAGACCGCCATCAGGACGCACCCGCCAACAAGCGATCCGAGGACCACCGGACTCGTCCAACCCATCGGGTGCCCGTCGAAGGGCTGGATCGCGTAGGTCATGCCAACGAGGATCAGGACTAGTCCGAGGGCGAAGGTGACATTGCCCCACCAGTCGATCCTGGCCGGGTGTCTCTCAGAAGTCTCGTGGAGGGCTCGATAGGCCCACACGGTCCCGATGAGGCCGACGGGGACAGACACAAGGAACACCAACCGCCAACTGACCCCGCTGACGAGACCTCCGACAATCAAGCCGATGAAGGATCCAGAGATCCCGGCGACGACATTGAGACCCAAGGCCATCCCCCGCTCGGACACATCGAATGCGTCGGTCAGGATGGCCGTGGAATTCGCCATGAGCAACGCTCCACCGACCCCCTGGACGACACGAAGCACGATGATGACCCACGCCCCCGCAGTACCCGTTGCTGGGGAAAGCCCGAGTGCCAGCGATGCGATCGTGAAAATCACGAATCCGGCGTTGTACATCCGGACCCGTCCGTAAATATCGCCGATTCGCCCGAAGGTGACGACGAGTACGGCGGTGACGACCAGATAGCCCTGCAGCGTCCAGAGGAGAAGGCCGATATTGGAGGGGTCCAAGGGGTCGACGCCGATACCCCTGAAAATTGCCGGTAGCGAGATGATCACCACCGATGAGTTGAACAACGCCAAAAAAACGCCAAGCGTGGTGTTCGACAGGACCACCCACTTGTAACGCTTCGACGGAGGAAGGATCGTTCCTCCCTCAACCATCATGCTCAAGGCAACCGGCCTTCAGTAGAGGCCGGCACCGACTCAGATCCTCTCGATGATCGTTCCAGTCGCAAGTGCGCCACCACAGCACATCGAGATCAGCGCGTACTGTCCATCACGCCGCTCGAGTTCGTGGAGCGCAGTGGTGATCAGGCGTGCGCCCGTTGAGCCAACTGGGTGTCCAAGAGCAATCGCTCCGCCGTTCACGTTGAGCTTGTCCATGTCTGCCTCATGGTGCTTGGCCCAGCTCATCACGACTGAGGCAAAGGCCTCGTTGACCTCGTAGATGTCCATGTCACCTATGGTCATTCCGGCCTTATCGAGGACCATCTGTGTCGCTCGGATAGGCCCATCGAGGTGGTAGTAGGGGTCGGAGCCGGCGAGGACCTGCGCCACAATGCGCGCTCTTGGCCGGAGGCCTGCGGCCTTGGCTCTGTCCTCAGACATCCACAACACCGCCGCAGCACCGTCGGAGATCTGCGATGAGTTTCCTGCGGTGTGCATTCCCTCAGGAGCGACGGGCTTCAACTTGGCGAGACCTTCGGCCGTCGTCTCACGGAGTCCTTGGTCTCGAGTGACCACCGTGGTCTCGCCTGAGTGCTCCCCCATTGGCCCCTCTTCGCCAACAGTCGGTGCCGTGACCGGGATGATCTCGCGATCGAAACGACCTTCGGCCCACGCCTGAGCGGCCTTCTGCTGCGAGACAAGGCCGAGCCAGTCCACGTCAGCGCGAGTGATGCCGTACTTCTCCGAGATCCTCTCTGCAGCCCCGAACTGGTCAGGCATGTCCCACGGGAAGTTCTCGGGCTTGGAGCGACCAGGTCCGTTGTAGGCGTTGGCCCCAAGACCAACACGGCTCATCGCCTCAACGCCGCAAGCAATGCCCACGTCGATGGCGTCAGCAGCGATGAGGTTGTTGATCATGTTGTTCGCCTGCTGGGCGGACCCGCACTGACAATCGATCGTGGTGGCGGCCGTCTCGTAGGGGAGGCTCTTCTCGAGCCAAGCGGTACGCGTGACGTTCGAAGCCTGCTCCCCGGCCTGGGTGACGCACCCACCAATGACCTGCTCGACCGTGATCGGATCGATGCCGGCCCGCTCGATGAGACCCTGCTGTGCCGCGCCGAGAAGATCGGCAGCGTGGAGACCTGAAAGCCAACCATTTCGACGTCCGATCGGGGTCCTGACGGCTTCAACGATGACTGGCTGGGACATACTCCACCCCTTTATCTTGGCCACACAACGGTGTTGCGGGCTCGCTTGAGAACGTGTGCTGAAAACGTAGCAGGGCTTTCCCAGAGGTCCTCAGCCTTGGCCCTTCCCCTCAAGGATAATCCTGAGCAATAGCCTTCCCTGGAGACCGAGGGCGCCGGATTTTCAGAAGGTGAAGATCCGCTTCCAGTCGCTTCGTTGGTTCGCTGCCTGCTCTGGGGTCATTGCCAACGACTCATCGGGAACTCGATCGCAGAGCGCCCGCTGCGAGGTGTAGCTGTGGCCCAGCGACTTGAACAGCTCGGTACGGAATTCAACAAGATCCTGAGGCGCGTCCCCAAGAAATCCGAAGATTCCGGCTGCGACCTCAAGGTCATAGATCGAAGGGGCTCGCCCGTACATTCCCGCCCTGCGGGATGCCAACAGCGCAAGACCAACTTCAATATCGTGGACATGCTCGCCCTCCGCCAAGGAGAGCCGGTCGTGCATGCGCGCAGCCAGGGTCAGTGCATATCCCTGGTCGGGTCCCGGAGATCCGAATCCGTCGCCAGACTGCCCGCGCGGAGAGTGGACTTCTGAAGGACGTCCGACAACGTGGGAAGCGACGGGCTGCGCCATGGCGGGACGAACCGTGTCTGCCTGGCCGATCGGAACAAAAGTTGGCTGGGTCACGATAGTCAAACTACACCGAGGTCCCGGAGACCCAACCGTCCTCGCCTCAGGGCTACCCGAGAGCGACTGTCAGCCTGGGTGGTGAAGGAGGCCAAAGACGATGGAATCGTAGAGAGCCAGCCAACTGGCCTCGATGATGTTCTCAGACACCCCGATCGTGGTCCACGTTCGCTCGCCATTGTTCGAGTCGACAAGAACCCTGGTGACCGCTCCAGTCCCGACGCCGGTATCGAGGACACGGACTCGGTAGTCCGTGAGGTGAATGTTTGCGAGGTGCTCGTAACGAGGGCCGATGCACTGCCGAAGCGCTGCGTCCAGGGCGTTGACGGGACCATTTCCCTCAGCAGCCGCCGAGAGCTGCTCGCCTCCGACACTCACCACGACCGTCGCTTCGGTGCTCACGGTTACCGTGTCGCCCCCGGCGTGGTTGGTCGTCACCCGATACGACTCAAGACTGAAGTAGTCCTGCTCCCATCCGGTCGCTCTCCGAAGGAGGAGTTCCAGCGATCCATCGGCCACCTCGAAGTGATACCCCGCGTATTCGAGGTCCTTGAGCCGCTCAAGGACTGATCCCAGGATCGAGCTGTCAAGATCAAGACCAAGTTCTGTCGCCTTCATCGCCAGCGTCGATCGCCCAGCCATTTCGGAGACAACAACTCGGGTCCCGTTGCCTACAAGTGATGGGTCGATGTGTTCATAGAGATCCTTGGACTTGGCCACAGCGGACGCGTGGAGTCCTCCCTTGTGGGCAAAGACCGATGAACCGACGTAGGGCTGCTGAGCGGCAGGCTTGAGATTGACCAATTCGGCGATGTGGTGCGCCACCGGGGTCAAGCGCTGGAGGCGGTCGGCAGGAATCGTACGAATATTGAGTTTGAGAGACAGGTCGGGGATGGCCGCAGAGAGGTCCGTGTTGCCAGACCGTTCGCCGTAGCCGTTGATGCACCCTTGGACTTGGGTGACGCCGGCCGCTACCGCTGCCAGTGAGTTCGCAACGGCGACTCCTGCGTCATTGTGACAATGGATACCGAGGCCAGCCGACGTGATCCGCTGGCGAACCTCTGTGACAGCTCTGGTGATGTCGCCTGGGAGCGAGCCACCGTTGGTATCGCACAAGACCAGAGCCTCGGCGCCTGCTTGCTCGGCGGCAGCGAGTACTCGAAGGGCGAAGTCGGGGTTATAGCGAATCCCGTCGAAGAAGTGCTCCGCGTCGAGGAAAACCCGCTTGTCGTTTCTGGTGAGGAACTCCACCGAATCAGCAACCATCGCCACTGCCTCGTCGAGCGAAGTCTTCAGGGCCTCTTCAACATGTCGATCCCACGACTTGGCGACAATGCAGACCACCTCGGTGTCTGCCTCGATGAGCGTTCGCAGCGTGGCGTCGTTCTCGGCGTTCTGGCCAGCGTGTCGCGTGGAACCGAAAGCAACCAGGGTGGAAGAAGTCAACGTCAGTTCGTGCTTGAAGCGCCTGAAGAACTCGGTGTCCTTGGGGTTTGCCCCAGGCCATCCGCCTTCGATGTAAGCCACGCCCAGATGATCGAGCTGCTCGGCCACCCGGATCTTGTCTTCGACAGTGAGTGAGAGCCCCTCTTGCTGACTTCCGTCACGCAGGATGGTGTCGAAAATATCGACCTTGGTCGGAAGATCCGGCAGGTCGTAATGATGCGATGCCATCGAATGGCCGGAAGAATGAGCCACAAGGTGCTCGTGCTCGTGCTCGTGCTCGTGCTCGTGCTCGTGCTCGTGCTCGTGCTCGTGCTCG